>NZ_JASJFE010000473.1:0-2706 GCF_030067735.1 Microcystis sp. M53598_WE2
AGAACAATTTTTTAAGAGCGAACTATCGTTAATTTGATTGTATGTATTATAATTGAGTCGTTAAATTTAACCAAAATACTATACTGTCCTCATCGAGGTTATTGTTTATGAAATCAGAGTATGATCTCGCTAATATGAAAAGTCGTCCTAATCCTTTTGCTCAACAACTCAAGCGGCAGGTCACTTTACCTTTAAGGATTGATGTCATTGATTTCTTTGAAAAAAAAGCAAAAGAAAAAGGAATTTCTTATCAGGAATTAATTGATTTATATCTTCAGGATTGTGTGACAAACGACCGAGAAATTTCTTTTTAGCGATCGCTTTTTATCCAAACAGAATAGAAAGAGCGATCGTCTTGTGATCATCAGTTAATAAAACAATAAAGTTCTGGAAAAATGAGCCAAGAACGTAGGTTGGTTTGAAGCATGAAACCCAACTCCCGCTCATGTTACGCTACCGCTAACCCATCCTACAAATAATTGTGCCTCCCTACTTAATAAAACAATAAAGTTCGGGAAAAATGAGCCAAGCCAGTCTTCAATGTTTATCCGATAAAAATTGCTAAAAGCTTGGAATTTGATCGGTTGGCTTTTGAAGATTTGGCTTGGTGGGTTGAGGATGACCGCAAGCAGACTTTAAAAATCATTAGGCTGATTCAGAAAGTTCAACGGCATCCTTTTTAAGGAATTGGTAAACCTGAAAAGTTAAAGATGGAAAGAAAGTCAGGTGCTTAGGTTTGCTAATTGTTCCTGAATATTAGCTTGAGTAGAGAGTTTTTCAGATTTTTCCCATAGAGCGTTAAAGATACTTTTATCTGTCTCGACAACTCTTGTTTGATAGGAAATATAACCTGATTCTGTTTGACCATTCATAGTTCTTCTCGCTGTAAAAGAATTTCTGGGAACAGATAAGTTTTCGCTAATTAATAGGTTGGTATCATCCCAACGATAGCCTTCTTCAACATCTTTGGCTTTTTCCTGACAAATCCAAGCAACTTCTATGCCAGAGTTAAGTTGTTCCTGAATCACCTGTAAATGCTTTGGAGTCGGAACTTCAGGAAGAATAAAGACTCGTTGAATAGAAATCCACCTTTTGATTAGTTCTTTGTTAACTTCCCAGAATTTTTGACCAAGAGGATTATCCCACCAGATGCAATCTGTCATGGAGTGAACAGCCAAGATTCGAGATTGACTTTGAGGATCAATGTGTTTGAGTAGTTGAGCAACCTTTTCTAAACGGGATTCGCCGCTAATTTCAATGTTAATTTCAGGCATAATTGTGTTAGTCAAAATTGTGCCATCAAGGAGAGTTAGATTATTTTCATCTAATTTAACATCGGTCAAGTTAGCTCCCGTTAGATTAGCTTTACTCAAATTGGCATGACTTAAATCGGCTCCTGTTAAATCAGCTTTGCTCAAATTGGCATGACTTAAATCGGCTCCTGTTAAATCAGCATCAGTTAAATTAACCCCCGAAAGATTAGCCTGACTGAAGTTACATCCCATCAATTTTGCATCGGAAAGATTGCCTGGGGTATCCATTAAATTGACTTGGCTGAAATTCAGTCCCCGAAAATCTCGTTCGCCAATTTTGTGCAAATATGTCAATTCTTTTGTGCTATGAATATCGGGGTGATATTCATCGGGTGAATAAACGGCAATCATCGCTTTGACGTAGGCGAAAAAATAAGCCTTGAGAATATTTTCATGGGTGTAGATGGTAATCACTTCTTTACCATCATACTCGACCACCACCTTGACAGTTACGTCTCCTTGTTGACCTTCTTTTAAGTTTGCCACATAGATAGATTTAAGGTCATGTTTAATTTCAACTAAATGAGCTAGAGCCTCATTAAAAGCAGTAAAAAGTGCATCTACTGGACTTTTTTTAAAGGCCGATTCAGTGTAACGCTCTTGGGTTTTTGTATTGCATAAGATAACTGTCGCAGAAGTTAAATTGTTGTTAGCAGAAAGAATTTCAAAGTTCTCAATTTTCCAGCCTTGAAAAAGGAAAAGATTATCTTCAAAGAATAAGTTTTGTTGAGGCTCGTTTTCTAAAAGCTGATTGAGTTTTACTTTTTCATGTTCCATGGCAGCTTTACCGAAATTTTTGAGAGTTCTTTCGATAGAAGCTGGCGAGGTATCTTCCCCTAAAAACTGTAAGAATAAGGAAGGAGAACCCACAAAAGGATACCCACTGGCAATGAATTCTCGATCTCTGATGGTGATAATACCTGCTAGGCTATACTTTCTGGCAATCTCAACTTGAATTGCCGTTTTTAAATCAACGTTGGGATATTTTTCTAGGTCAATTTCTTTCAAGTCAACTTGACCGACGTTAATCTTACTCAGAAGTTCAATGATCGAACGATTGGCATATTCTTGAGATTTAAGATTTTTGATATTATGCCAAATTTTGATTAATCCTATTTCGCCGATGTAAGGATTAATTTTTCCCTCTAAAACAAGTCCCATAACCCTAGTAGCTTCACTGTTAAGAGTCGTCTGATTTCGTAATAAAAACTCTTCCATCAGATCAGCGTCAATTAAGACTTTTGGAGCTTGAGAATTGTTATCTTTTGATTGGAATACCTCTAAGTTATCCAGAAAAAAATCAATACCTATTGGAGTCAAAACTTTTTGGGTAGCCGCTTTATGCAGACTAAGCTTGATTTCGTACTGCACAAAATCATCAGATTCGCTTTCG
>NZ_JASJFE010000684.1:0-3565 GCF_030067735.1 Microcystis sp. M53598_WE2
TAAATTAAAAATAGATTTTAGGTTCGATCCCCCCTTAGTACTAGGGTTGATTCATAGTAGGGTTGATTCATGAATCAACCCTACCCTTAGTCCCCCCTTGATAAGGGTGGTGTCTGATAATTTTTAACGCCTACCTACTTACCAAAAAGCTTTAAAATATGTTGAGAGGAAGACTGGTTCTTCTCTGGGGTTCACCAGAGAATGTCCCGATCAGCGAAAAAATCAAGGGAAAGATGGGCAGTATTTTAAGTGTGGCGCCGATGATGGATTATACCGATCGCCATTTTCGCTATTTTTGGCGACAAATTAGCCTTCGTCCCCTTCTCTACACGGAAATGATCACGACGATGGCGATCAAACACGGCGATCGCTATAAGTTGCTGGGGTTCTCCCTAGCAGAAAAACCTCTAGCTTTGCAGTTAGGGGGTGATAATCCCTATCTTTTGGCAGAATGTGCTAAAATAGCCGAAGATATGGGTTATGACGAGGTAAATCTCAATGTGGGTTGTCCTAGTTCTCGGGTAAAAGAGGGCAATTTCGGCGCTTGTTTGATGGCTAACCCGGAATTAGTCGCGAGGGGAATATCGGCAATGAATCAAGCTGTATCGATTCCCGTGACTGTAAAACAGAGAATTGGCATTGATCATCAGGATAGTTACGAAAATATGGCCAATTTTGTCCGTATTGTTGCGGATGCGGGTTGTCAACGTTTTACCATCCATGCGCGTAAAGCTTGGTTACAGGGATTAAGTCCCAAGGAAAATCGCACCGTTCCCCCTTTACGTTACGATGATGTTTATCGCCTAAAAAATCAGTTTCCCCATTTGTTTATTGAAATTAATGGCGGTATCATTAATTTAGAACAGGCTAGACAACATTTACAATTAGTAGATGCAGTTATGATCGGTCGGGCAGCCTACGATAATCCCTATTTATTTGCCACAGTCGATCGAGATTTTTATGGGGAATCGGTTACTCCTCCTACCCGGGAAGAAGTAATCAAAAAAATGCTTCCCTACATCGATGAGTGGGTGAGTAAAGGTTATAAATTACACCAGATCAGCAAACATCTTTTACAGCTTTTTGCCGGTCAGCCCGGAACTAAGGCCTGGAAGCGTTATATTAGTGAAAATAGCCATTTTCCTGGGGCCGATTCCGGGGTAATCTGGCAAGCTTTACAGCAGGTAAACTCCCTAAATGATCTGGCTAATCTGTCAGCTTCCCATTGATTTATTTTCTTTTCTATGATTACCCAATCCTCAATTACTGCCGGGGTAAAAAATTCAGCTATGGCGGATTTTGTTTATCAACCTCCCCGGGCAGCTATCACAGCTAAACGTATTTTAGTTAAACCTAATTTAGGTTATCCTGTGCCACCACCGGTAACGGTTAGTCTGCCGGTATTAAGTCAAGTTTTGCGGGGATTGAGAGGGGTAAATCCAGGGGCAGAAATTATCTTGGTAGAGGGAGTATGTTCGGCTATTTCTTTGAGAGAAATTATCGATATTTTGGGAGTAAAATCTATTCTCGATCCTGGAATAACTATTCTTGATGCTGATAGTTTACCACAGCAAGAATATCCGAATCTTTCCCCTTTTCCTGTCCGTTTTCCCTCGATGTTTGCCCCTAAAATTATCGAAGAAGTGGATTGTCGGATCACGATTGGAACCTTAAAACGCACCCATTTAAAGGATAAACCCCTGATTTCTGCTTCTTTAAAAAATCTCTATGGACTCTTTCCCCGTAGTCATTATAAAGCCCGTAGTCCCAACTCGCGGGGGCAATTACATCGCCCCTCCGTACCGCTAATTTTACAGGATGTTTATTTTTGTATCGGTCATCTTTTTGATGGGGCAGTGGTGGACGCTAATCTCAAATATTTTAGTAGTAATTGGCGACCGGATCGAGGAAAATCTATTCCTGTCGGTCAGGTGTTTTGGGGTGATGATATGATTAGCGTGGATCGCAGTGCTTGTCTGTTAGGTGATGAACCGATGCCAAGTTATTTAGATGCGATCGATTTGCTTCGTTCTCAACTTTTAAACGGAACTAATTAGGGTTTGCTGAAAAAGTTTCTTGGTGGGGTTAGGAGTCGGTCGCCGGTCGTCAGGAGGGGAAGTCAGAATAAAAGAATGACCTCGCGCAATCCTGTTTAAAAAATATACAGGAGAGTGGGGATCACTGGAGCGGGGTAGGGTTGATTCATGAATCAACCCTACCTGGAATCAACCCTACCTGGAATCAACCCTACCTGGAATCAACCCTACCTTGAATCAACCCTAGGAGCGGGGGAGGGGAACAGTCTATAACTGGGTTTTTACGGAAGCGATCGAGGTAGGGTTTGGCATTCTCCAAGATTACCCCATTGTCGAGTGAACTGCTCTTTAGGTTGCCCAAAAACCCCCCTCGGTGAAGATGTCAAGCGTCTATCCAGATGCTGCCGTCTTCGATGCGAAGGGGATAAACGGGTAAAGCTTGGGGTTGAGAAACTGCCGCCATCGCTTTGTTAACCACAGGGGGCCAGGTAATCCAGTCTTTGACAGCACCACTACAGAGATCAAAAGAACTACGATGCCAGGGACAAACGATCGCGCCATCCTCGGTAATTTGGCCCTTCGTCATCGATAATTTTAAATGAGGACAACGATTACCGACGGCGTGGAATTGACCGTTATTGTTAATCAACAGAATGGAATTTTCCCCCACTTTTACCACTTGACGGGCGCCGGGGGCAAGGGAATCTACAGATAATACTTTTGTCCAACTCATATTTTTATTTAACCAAGGGAGAGATCGAGAATGGTTTCGGGGTAATTTTGGGCAATAATGTCCTGTTTAGCCCATTGTTGGTAATCTTGCAACAATTGACTCATTAAACGCTGTTTAATCCGCAATAAAACCCCTTTTAAGAGGCTATTGCCGGCGATTTCTAACAGCGGACGCGGGGTTAACCATAATGGCGGTGGTAGGGCAACTTTCACCTCAAGATTGGCTTTCCCCGCTAGATAGGTTTGATTATTTTTTTCCACAGGAGCGAGTTTGCCTTTAACATTGAGGCTAAAGCGATCGTTGATATAATCAATACCTTTGATCTGACAGTCTTCTGATTGCAAAAATATCGTCCCCTCAGAGGTAGCCCAGACATTAAGAATAACCGTGGGCTGAAAATAGTACATATTCAAGAAGTTTAGGGGACGCATTTTTAGGCGAAACCGATGCTCAGACAAGTGTTCTGTTAAGCTAGTCTCAACGATAGCCTGTACTAACCTTTGCGGTTGGCGCAGATAATGCTGAATCGGGATGGTTTGTTCGGCAACAACAATTTCTAGGGATTCGGCAGCGGTAAAAGTTACTTCCATAAGTTGGCTATTTTAAATTTGTCTCCCTTCTTAATTTTACTTGACAAAACTTACACTTTTCGACAGTCCAGATGTAGAAATTTTACCGCTAAGAGGGGACACAAACCAGATTTTTGCCCAAAGTTAGGCCTTTTTCAGTGATCAGTTATCAGTGGGGGTGATGGGGTGATGGGGTGATAGGGTGATGGGAAGTGTCGTGAAGTGAA
>NZ_JASJFE010000190.1:0-1791 GCF_030067735.1 Microcystis sp. M53598_WE2
ATCGGGGGCAAAATTCCTGGACTTTTTCCCTGAAAATTAGGTAATTGACCACCTGAAAATGGGTAAAACCCCACACCCCACACCCCACACCCCACACCCTACCCCCACGAAAAACTTTTTGCCGCAAACCCTACTTGAACAATCCGAGTCTCCCCAAAAGGAAAACTTCGTACCTCACCATTAAGATAACTGCTGTATTCAGTTTTCTTACCCAGTGTCCGTCAACTGGGAGGAATGCCGATAGCTGGTTAAAACCAGTAAGACAGGGCGGCGAGAGTAACTAAAGACTATTTTTTTGGTAAGATCAAAGCTAAACTAACCATCACGCCCTCTTGAGGAAAGATTTATTTATGAGCGATATAGGGTTTATTTTGACGATAATCAACAATTTCCTGCAAATTTACTCGGTAATCCTAATTGTTAGGGTTTTACTGACTTGGTTCCAAAATGCCGGTTGGGCCTATCAGATTATGTCTTTTCTCAGTCCGATTACCGATCCCTATTTAAACCTCTTTCGCTCGATTATCCCACCCCTAGGCGGGATGGACTTTTCCCCGATTCTCGCTTTTCTGCTGCTCAACGTTGTTCAGAGTGTCGTAGCCACAGGGGCCAGCAGTCTGGTCAGTAGCAGTTTCTAAATCCGAGGATCCACACTAGTGGTAAAACCGGAAGCTTTGAATTTTTCCAGTCGTAAGGGGGTTGGTTGATTGGTAGAAACAGAAATTCTGATCTCGAAATCACTAATCCCCGGCGGCACTTCTGGAATTGCCCCGACTCGGCTACGATTTTGTAAAGCCGGTTCCCCGTTAGCATCGTAAATCCGACCAAAAACATCGGCATCATAGACGGTTTTTCCAGAATTATTTTTAGCTTTGCCGGTGATTAAAAAACAATTAGCCGGAAAACTGGTTCCCCCACTGGTGACACTCCCCTCGGCTAATTCGGGGGGACAGTCTTTGTAAGATACATCTAATAGTTGAATTGGGGTCAAAGCTTGAGCAATAGGGATGATAAGCCAGCTAGACAGCCAGAAAAGAACAGAAAGGAGCAAAACGGTGAGCGAGCGTGGTGTCATAGATGAGTGATTTTACGGTATGATTTCCCCAATACTTAGATTATCGTGGATCGTCACCCTTTGAAATCAGCTTTTTTAGGACTCTCATGGGAATGGATTCCCACAGACGCTCCCGATAGTTGCGACGGGTTTACCTGTGAGGTAATAGGTGTAGGGCTAATTCATGAATTAGCCCTACAATAGGCGTTGTCAAATTGAAAGATGCTCCGAATCAGCACCGGAACTGAAATTACTTTGATAGCAAGGATTGCATTGCATCTTTACCTATTCTGATCTGACAACGCCGTAAATGAAAGTGAGGATGACTCCCATCCTGTTAGTTGCCGTATTCGCTTTCAAAACGGTGAAGAATGGGAAATACAAGGAATATATCAGTGGAATCGGCCTAATTGGCGTTTTCTGACCTGAAGGAAGATCACTGCTCGGTTATCGGCTAAAATTAAGAACTGTAAAGAAAACAGATAAATTTTATGGCCGCTAAAGTTGAGATCTATACTTGGAGTTCCTGTCCTTTCTGTATCCGCGCTAAAGCATTACTCAACAAAAAAGGGGTGGAGTTTACCGAATATTGTATCGATGATGATGAAGGAGCGCGAGCCAAAATGTCCGATCGAGCCAATGGTCGTACAAGTGTACCACAAATTTTTATAAACGATCAACACATCGGGGGCTGCGATGACATCTATGCTTTAGATAGAAGTGGTGGTTTAGCTCCC
>NZ_JASJFE010000140.1:0-3377 GCF_030067735.1 Microcystis sp. M53598_WE2
ACTGATAACTGATAACTGAAGAGAGATTCGGCCAGGTAGTGACAATAAAGACGATAACGGCGGCCGTGGCCAGCATAGCTTTGGCAACGTGACCGATAACCGTGCCGACGACGATACCGACACAGACTTTTAGGGATTGTTGCAAACGGGGAGTTAATTCCAAATCGCGACGATAGGCGTATTCTCCGACAAAAGCCCCGACCACAGGACCGACAAATAAGCCGATAATCGGGCCGCCAATGGGTAAAGCCGGTAAAAGCCCGAATATTCCCGCTAATAAACCCACTACTAGCCCGATTTGACTCCAATTGCTCGCCCCAACTTTTTGGGCGCCGAGATAACTAGCGAGGAATTCCACCCCCAGACTGAGGAGAAGGATAACAAAGGCCACGGCTAAAGCGACCCCCATCCCCGCGAATTTGGTGACAAAACCCCACACCAGCATGGCGATTAAAATCAAACTCATGCCGGGGACAGCGGGCAGCAGTTCGCCAATTATCCCCACTATCATGATGGCAATGAGGAAATAGTAGAGAATTACTAAAGTCATGATTAACGACCGCCAACGGTAATAGAATCGACTTTTAAATGGGGTTGACCAACGGTGACATAAACGCTACCACTGACGGAACCGCAAAAACCCGCCGCTAGTCCTAAATCTTGGGAACACATAGAGATTTTATTCATAATCTCCTTGGCTGAACCGATTAAAGTCGCGCCTTTCAGGGGTTTAGTCAGGTTGCCATTTTCGATAAGATAGGCCTCCTCGACGGCGAAATTAAATTCCCCGGTCGCCCCCACACTACCACCGCCCATTTTTTTGCAATAAATGCCTTTATCGATGGAATTAAAGAGATTATCGAGGGTATATTCCCCAGGTGCGATGTAGGTATTCCGCATCCGACTAGCGGCGGCATAGGTGTAGTTTTGACGGCGACCGCTACCTGTGCGGGGATGACCGGTTTTAATTGAACCGGTGCGATCGGCAATGAAGTTTTTTAGGATACCATTTTCAATTAGGAGAGTACGCTGGGCCGGCATTCCCTCATCGTCCATATCGATAGTACCGAAAGCTTTATCGGATAATCCTTCGTCCCAAGCCGTCAGGTTTTCGTGGGCGATTTTTTCGCCTTTTTTATCGAGAAAGGGCGTGGTTTTTTGCTCAATTTGCGTAGTTTCTAGCAAATGGCCGCAGGCTTCGTGGAAGATAACGCCGCCAAATTCATTGGCCATGACGATGGGATAACTGCCGGATTCTACATAGTCAGCGTAAAGCATTTTACCCGCCGATTCGGCCACTTCTGCCGCCGATTCCTCGGCATTCCACGTCCGCAGAAAATCGGGATTACTGGTACTACCCACCCGTTTACCAATGCTAGAACGATTGGTCCCATCGGCACAGAGGAGATTATAGCCCACGGATTGGGTGAGGCGAATATCCCGGGCAAAAGTGCCATCACTAGCGGCAACTAAAATTTCTTGCCAATCGCGAAAATAAGCGGCGCGACGAGATTGGACGTGAGAGGCTTTCTGATTGAGTTGAACGTTAGCAGTTAGGAGAATATCACCCATTTCTCGCAAAGAACTGCAATTATTCAGCCAAATATCTTTATTTTTGACCGTGGCATAATCCCGGAACATTTCCAGATTGATTTCGGGAATATATGCGTTAGGACTGGGTAGGTTTAAACCGAGAATCGATAAACCTTTTTCTAGGGCATTTTTTAAGCCTTGGAAGCTTAAATCGTTGGTACTGACATAACAATCAGCTTTCCCGCGAAAAAGGCGGATTCCTGCCCCTGTAGATAGTTTCGGTGAGAGACTGGTGATGGTGTCATCTTCGGCTAAACAACTGATATAGTTGACTCTTTCGAGGAAAAATTCGATAAAAGTTGCCCCGGCAGCCCGTCCCAGTCCCAGAAGAGTGGACAAAGGGGCCGCCCAAGAGCTATCAAAGCGCTCCAGACTAGGATTATATTTCAGGGTGGGGAGTTCTTTGGAGATGAGTAGAGTGGGTGACATAAAGCTCGTTTATCAGTTAATCTGCTGGTTTCTAGTCTAACAGTTCTCAGTTTTTTCCGTATTGGGGATGCGTTAGCGCCGCCCAACCCAGCTAAATTTTTCTCCTTCATATCTCTTAATAAAAACCTTGATTCGATCGCTCATCGCCCCCAAGATTAAATAAAGAGCGACTCAGGATAAAAATAATGGCCACAGCGACACAATTCTTAAACATTTCTGACTTGACAAAAGATGATTATTGTGTATTCGGTTTAGCAATTTGTTTTCTCAAACAGGAGGGAGAATTAGAAAAAGTGGCGGTGTTAGAACCGATTCCCTCGGCGGCCCTAGAGGCAATTGTCAAAGGAATTCCCACTTCCTACGAATTTGCCCGCGCCATGGCTTTAGGAGAGGTATTTCAGGACGATAATCCTCAAATACCCAGTAATTTCCCCGATAATGCCCAATTATGCGAGAATTTTGTCGAAAGGGCGATTGCGGCCACTCGCACCTACAAAAATCAACCCCACCTGCAAGGGTTAATCCCCTTGGGCAGCCAAAAAGACGATTTAAACTTTTCTCTAGAGAAAAAACGCATCTTGAATGCTGTTCATGTCGTGCGGACGGAGGATAACGTCAAACAACATTCTCACACCCATAAGGTTTTGTAATCAAGGTGAGTTCGGGTTAGGGAAATTTTGCCCTTTTCCCTGATTCCGAACTCAGGTTATAGCAGTTATCTTAAGAGTGAGGTGTAAAGTTGGGATTTTGAGGAGTCGGTCGTCAGGAGATTATTTTTATTTATTCTCCCCACTTCATAATTGATAATTAGCAGAAATTATTAAGGCAATGCTACACATAAATTTTTGCTGACTGAATAAATATCTTCAAACAAATAATCCCATTGATATTCTAGGTGTCTAGCAATATGGTAAGCAAGCAAAGGTGGCACAGCATTACCAATTAGTTTGTAACCATCCGTAGCCGAAAGTGAATATTTTCCATCTCCCTTATTTTGTGGACGCACAAATTGAAAATCATCGGGAAAAGTTTGTATTCTCGCACATTCCCGCACAGTTAAACGTCTCATTTTTAACCCTGCTTCTAACTCATTAACTATCTTTCCCCCTAATTCTAAAGATAATCTCCTAAATTCAATATTACCGTGATGTTCCGAGCGAATAGTCGGACCTAAACCCTGTAAATTAACCTCGATTTGTCCCTGAGTTTTACCATAATGTTTAGCTTTTGAATAGCTTTTTTGTGAGAGGTCAAATAACTCATCTTCTGGTTCTTCTAAACCTGATAATATCTGACCCACTGTACTGTAAGTTTTAAGAGGATATATTGACTCAAACAGATTTAATTGATGCTTA
>NZ_JASJFE010000133.1:0-1873 GCF_030067735.1 Microcystis sp. M53598_WE2
ATATTTTACGAAAAGCATTCCCAAATGCGTTTAACTGCTATGGGATAGAGAGGTGCGTAGTTCACCCAAGGAGAATCAATCTCTCGAAGTAAAAGTGAAAGGAATTTCTGAAATGGAATTCAGTCTGTCTATATTTGACTATACTTTTACTAACTATGACAACAATTTTTGATTTTTGCAGGAGAGCTATCGAGTCGAGGAATACTCGTAGTCTTCGATAATATGGAGAAGTCGCATGGCTGAACTACAGGATTCTTCTAAAATTTCCTGTTTCTCCTGAGAATCTTCGATTAAATCTTCAGATACTAGACGCAGAGAACCTAAAAGACTATTAAGACTACTTCTCGCTTCGTAGGATAAATAAGCTTTTCTTTTTTGCTCATCTTCCCTATTCTTAGAGTCAGCCTCTTTGCTATCACTAAATTGCAGAGCGTGTAAACGGGCATAATGACCACCTTGAGCTAATAATTCCTCATGATTGCCGATTTCTGCCACTTTTCCCTTGTCCAGCACCACAATTTGATAGGCTTTTTGAACTGTGGAAAGACGGTGAGCGATCACAAGAGTAGTCCGCTCGCGACAGAGTTCATCGATCGCTTCCTGTACTAAACGCTCAGAAATTGTATCCAAAGCACTGGTGGCTTCATCGAGAATGAGAATATCCGGATCTCGCAGTAAGGCACGAGCGATCGCTAATCTTTGTTTTTGTCCCCCCGAAAGTCTCACTCCCCGATCGCCAATTTCCGTATCCAGTCCTTCCGGCAGTTTGCAGATAAACTCGTAGGCATTCGCCCTTTTTGTCGCTGCTAAAATTTCTGCATCACTCACATCGCTTAATCCGTAGGCAATATTAAAACGGAGAGAATTATTAAAGAGAAAAGTGTCTTGACTGACTATTCCCATGGCTTTTCTCAGAGATTTGATCTCATAATCCCGTAAATCGTGACCGTCAAAAAGAATCCTCCCGGCTGTAGGATCATAAAAGCGTGGTAATAAATCAGCAATTGTCGATTTTCCCGCCCCCGAAGCACCAACAAGAGCGATCATTTTTCCTTTTGGAATCCACAGATCGATGCCCTTGAGAACTAATTCTTGATGACCAGGATAGTAAAATTGGACGTTATCAAAATGAATACCTGTCTCTAATCTTTGATAGGGAATAGAGCCATTGCTCATAAATGGTTTATTCTCTCGAATGAGAAAGTCCGCTACCACCTCTACTGCGGAAACATCACCCAATAGACTACTCCTAGCACTGTTAATTTGACTAACTATCGGCAGGGCCCGGAAAAGTACATAGAGATAGGTTAATAAAATCGTCGCTAAAGCTTGCAGTTGTTCATTAAAAAGATAACGACCAGCAATGATAATTAAAGCAATAATAACTACCCCACCGATCTCATTAAGCGGTTCGATTACAGCCTTATTAGTCTGGGCATCTAAACCCGCTTTCTCCCGGGCTTCGATATCTTCCACGATAGATTCTAATTCGTATCTCTCATTGCCTACCGCTTTAATTAGGCGAATTCCCGTTAACAGTTCCAACAGTTTATTAGTTTGCTGTTTAGCCGTTACGGTGATAATCTCTCCAAACTTTTTCGATCTCTTGACAAAGTATTGATTAAGCAGACCTAAAAAGCCACCCAAAACACTTGAAAGAATAGTTAATTGCCAAGAAATTGATAATAAAATAACTAAGTACATGAAAGCTGTAGCGATAATCTTAATCAGGTTTATGTAATTTCTAATTGATGCTACAGCCCGATTAATCTCCGACATGAAACGATTAAAAATATCTCCTATTTTACTTTTTACATAATAATCTATATCCACTTCTAGCAGCAGAATAACTGAATCAATTCGCATATCTTTG
>NZ_JASJFE010000917.1:0-3064 GCF_030067735.1 Microcystis sp. M53598_WE2
CCACCTCCCCAATTCATAATTCCCAATTCATAATTCCCACACCCCCATCACCCCATCACCCCACACCCGACGACAAATGTTTTCAGCCAACCCTAATTATTCGACCACAAATGCGAGGATTTGGCCTTGGTAACTGCCGAAGCGAATCTGTAAACCGGACTCTAGGGGAACTTCTTGGTTATGTACCTGCTTCCACTGGCCATCTTGGTAGATAAAAGTACCAAAACGGGAGAAATCTTCGAGAAAGTATTGATAGTCTGAATCATCGGGTTTTTTACGGCAAATGATCCGACAATGGTTTTTACTAACCCATTTTTCAGTAATCTGTAGATCATTTTCCATGTCCCGTCCTATATTCATGCCACCACCACGGATTGACCATTTTCTTTCGGGACGATCGAGATAGTATAAGAAAGCGGCGGGCATGGTTCCGGAGACATTGGGCATAACCGTCGGTGATTGAGTCTCATCAAGGGTTTGCAGCAATTGCCCGTCGAATTCCGGGTGCATATAGAGAATCGGCAAAGTCCAAGCGGGTTGATTGTACTTGTAGAGGGTTAATAATTGCTGCCTGGCGATACGAACGGCCTGATCAATAGGGACTCTTGGAGCGGGAAACAACTTGGACATCTGCGCTTCTTTGTCTTTGAACCCGAAGAGGGTGCGGGTAAAAACTTCGATAAAACTCAAGGCCTCTCGATCAGCGATCGCATCTCGCATGGCCAAAACTGCGGGAACGCCATGGTGAATCAAGACTTCCGCCAGACTGCTGCGGGGAATCATCTCCTGACCGGATTTAGCGGGATAAGCACCCCAACAGGCATTAAAAACCGTTAAAATAACCTGATTTCTCACCAAAGCTTGGGCTAACTCCGTCCCGTTTAGCTGTTCCCCCGTCCGCAGAAATAGGGAACCGCCATTGGGGGCGGCGATTCCGTGGCCAGCGTAGAAAAAAGCTTGATATTTACCCGTATCCAAGGACCTGGTCAGTTCTTCGGCCTCCGGTCGAATTAAGGTATCGACCTTGACTTTCACTCCCCAATTCTGGAGGGAACCACTGCCCCCAGGGGAGATAGACCGGATGAGATTGGCGGCCTCGGATTCCAGTGCCTGGTCGGGATTAGTTTCTCCATCGGTATTAATGGCGGTGAGGTTGAGGGAACTAGCGGCGGTTTTAATCTGTTTTTCGCCGATAACTAAGAGAATATTGAGACTATTACTCGGTTTTATCGGTGGTAGTGGTTCCACATCGCTGGTGGTGCGGCTAAAGAGTATATTCGGATGCAGAGATATGGCCTGTTTACCTGCTTGCTGCATAATTTCCCAGGGCAGCAGAATTAAATGGGGATTGCGACATTCCAAGCGAATTCGCAGGGGCTGATTTTTGCCGAGGGCGATTCCCTGACTTTGGGCGAAACTTTGACCAATTGATGCTTGAAATAACCATTGCCAGAGACTAATACCTAGTTTCTGCATTAATTGACCGCCATAACTGCCGCCTTCTCCCGAAAGAGTCAGTTTAGGTCGAGAATTTGCTTCTAATTGCTCTAACATCGGCAAGGTCGGCATTTTTTGCAGACAGAACATTTCCTGCCATGCCATCCATTCCGTGGTTAGACTCTCGGTCCATTCACAGTCATGATGCACATATCCCCCCGGTAGGGGTGCTTTCGTCACCCAACGGGCGAAATTATTACTCGTGGCTAAACTAGAGATGGCTAAATTTAGACTAGGGATGGCATCATCGGTCATTGTGGCTGTTTAGAAGTCTATAGAATCTTATTCTAGAGGATTTCTGAAAGGTAAGGAAGAGTATTAAGTAGCTGGTTATAATTAAATCAAAAATAGATTTTAGGTTCGATCCCCCCTGCCCCCCTTGATAAGGGGGGTGCCGATAGGCGGGGGGATCTGAAAGTTTTTAATACCTACCTACTTAAGTCACCAATAAACAACAAAGTTCAATAATTTTGGTTTGCAAAGTTGCCAAAGGTTCTGCACCCCGCTTGAGACGATATTCTAATTCCAGAAGTATGGGCAAGGTGGCGAGAAGTTGTTTAGAAGAAAAGGATTGTATCTCTTTGCGAATGAAATACAGTCGCTTGGGATTGGCAATTTCGGCGGCGGCGGCGATATTTTTGTCGTCTTTTTCTCCTTCTTCAATTTTTAATTTCACTATTGCCCAAGTGCGAAATTGACCCACTAGGGTGGCAGTAATACCTAGGGGGTTCTCGTTGCGATTTAATAATTCATTGACTAATTCTAGGGCCTTGCCTGTCTCCCGTTTTAAAATAGCACCGGCTAACTGTAAGCTGCTTTGATTGCTGGCATTGACTAAGCTTAAAATGTCCTTTTTGTCAATAGTTACCGCCGAATTATTTTTAAATAAACGCAGTTTTTCTAACTCCATCCACAACAAGCGGCTGTTATTTCCCACTGATTCTGCTAAGAGTTCGATCGCATCGGGAGTTAATTTTACTCCCACTTCTTTGGCAATTTCCCTAACTCTTTGGGCAATTTCCTCGACTTTCCAAGGCGGAATTAGTTCAAATTCTTTAACCTCCGCCTGATTTTGGATAAACTTGCTCGATTTTAAGCGGGAGTCGGGTTTTTTGGCACTGGTTAATAACAGATAGGAATTTTCGGGTAAATTGGGCAAAGTGCGCTGTAATTCCTTGAGAATATCCTCGGAACATTGTTGACAAATAACCGTATCGGCTAACCAAACCAAACGATTTCCTATGCCGAAAACTGGAGTCATCGCTTGATTGAGGGCCTCGATAATTGCTTCATTGCGATCACCATTAATTTTATCATAATTAAACTGTATCCAATTGGGATCAAGAAGTTTTGCTTGCAGATTTTTCACCGCTTGGTTAATAGCAAATTCATCTTCTCCCCAATAAAATATTGTCGGCATGAGTTTCTAATTATAGCAGTTAAGTAGGTAGGTGTTAAAAGTTGTCAGACACCCCCCTTATCAAGGGGGGACTAAGGGGGGATCGGCACCCCCCTTATTAAGGGGGGCAGGGGGGATCAGAGGCGAAATCTATCTTCAATTTAATTA
>NZ_JASJFE010000337.1:0-7979 GCF_030067735.1 Microcystis sp. M53598_WE2
CTGCACCTGCTCATGACTGCTAAAGTGGGAGGGGTTCCCCTATTATTATCTATCCTTAAATGGCGTTTTCGTGAACAAGATAGCCCGAAATTATGGTTATCTCAATTACGTCAATGGGGGTTAAGTTTGCGTCTAGCTAAGATTTTTCAGTGGCTACAATCTCTTAACTTATATAAAATTTTAGAAATTGTTGTTTTACTGGCTATTATAGCAGCTTGGATTGTTCCCAAGTTTGACTAGATCTAAGGGAGCAACTACCAGAGCGGATCGGAGTATAAATGAACGGTTAAAGAATCTCGATCGCCGGGGATACCAGTAATACAACTGCAAATTTGAGTACCATCATCTAATTCTACCTCGCAAGCGTGACAGGAACCCATTAAACAGCCGGTAGGAATGTCAATTCCTGCTTTTTTGGCTACATCTAATAATAGTTCTCCAGTTTCCGCTTCTATGATGATATCATCGGGTAAAAAACGCACTGCAATAGTCATAATTTCTCCTTACAAATGAGCAAAAATAGGTTGAAGATTTAAATGTTCTTCCAATAAATTAGCCATATTATCTAGGGTTATTTCTCTTTGTTCGCAATAGTTAGCAATTCCCGTAGGCAAAGATAATAAACCGCGACGCTGACGCAGATGATTTAACCAAGTTCTTCGCCAAGAACCATTATCAAAGATACCATGTAAATAACAGCCCCAAATTGAGAGAGAATCATTGACAATTCCCAGACTAGCATCTTCCTCGAACATTTTTTGATAACCTGATTCACTTTCCCATTGGCTTATTCCCTGGTGAATTTCGTATCCCATTACTGGTAAACCCCCTTGGGGATAATTAGATAAAACTTGTCGTTGACGGGTAATTTTTTCGGCAGTAATTACCGTTTTTAAGGGCAGTAAATTTAAGCCAGCTGCCTCACTTTCGGGACCTTCTCGATGGTCAGTATCCAGGATTAATCGCCCTAACATTTGCAAACCACCACAGATGCCAAAGATAATACCTCCCCTTTGGTGATAGGCTTGTAATTGATTAGCCATACCACTTTGATTAAGAGCAATTAAATCAGCAACAGTGGTTTTAGAGCCGGGGATAATTACCCCATCGGGATCACCTAAAGATTCCTGTAATTCTAGATAACGTACATTGACCGTTGCTTCGCCACAGAGAGGGTCAAAATCAGTAAAATTAGCGATATGAGGCAGACGAATGACAATGATATTTAGTTCAGCTTTGGGTTTTTGGGCGGGGCGATCGAGTAAACTGAGAGAATCCTCGGCACTCAAAAAGATATCACTATAGGGAAGAACTCCCAAAACGGGAATTTTTGTGTAATCTTCTAGCCAAGTAATCCCCGAATCTAAGAGAGATTTTTGTCCGCGAAATTTATTGATCACAATACCTTTAATTAAAGCTCTTTCCTCCGGTTCTAATAATTCTAACGTACCGACGACGTGAGCAAAAGCCCCCCCGCGATCAATATCCACCACTAAAATAGTAGCGGCATCGAGATATTTAGCCACCCGCATATTAGTTAAATCGCGATGTTTGAGATTTATTTCCGCCGGACTTCCCGCACCTTCACAGACAACTAGATCAAATTCTGTTGATAATTTAGCTAAAGATTCTTTAATTGCTTGCCAACCTTGCTCAAAATAATTCTGATAATAATCCACTGCCGTGGTGACACCCACAGCCTTGCCTTTAATAATCACCTGAGAGGTCATATTTCCCTGGGGTTTTAATAAAATTGGGTTCATTTCTACCCGGGGAATTGTCCCCGCGGCCCATGCTTGCACCGCCTGGGCGTGACCCATTTCTCCCCCTCCGGCGGTAACATAGGCATTAAGGGCCATATTCTGACCTTTAAAGGGTGTTACCTGCCAGCCTTTCCGGTTGAATAAACGACATAAAGCCGCAGTTAAAAAAGATTTACCCGCGTGGGAGGTTGTCCCCACTACCATAATTGCTTTCATCTAGTTTTTTTATTGAGTATTTTCAGTTAACTGATAACTGATAACTGATAACTGATAACTGATAACTGATAACTGACACCCGACAGCATTAAAAAGAAAACCAACGTTGCAGAGTATTTAAAAATCTTTGCCAGAAAGTGGGTTGAGGGAAAAAGTCCCCTTGGGGTTGCCATTTTTCTATTAATTTCCTCCCCAAAGGAGTGAGACGAAAACTATCGGTTATCCCCTGTCCATCTACTTCGCGCCGCAAAATTCCCACTTTAATCAACCAGAGAAGATAGCTTTCCGCTGCTGCTTCCGTCAGCAGTCTGGAAGTATAACCTTTCTCTAAACCCCCAGCACCAGGGATGCTTAAAAGTGATACACTTTGCTCCAGCATAGCGGCGAATAGGGTGACACGGAAAGGAGAACAACAGAGGGCGCGTTCGGCCCTAGTGATGGTAGCATCGGGATAATTGATGGCGGTAACGGTGGCAGTCGATAGGCTCATAGATTCCGATCGTTTAGCTATGGATAAACTCATTGTTACATTAATTCTGCGCCAACCCCTGTCAACCCCAATCACCGATAAAATAGGGATGAAGTGTTAAGTAGCTTGAGTGTTTATGCAGTCTCCCGAACCGTTCGATACTAAATATACCCCAGAGGAAGTGGAAGTGGAAATCGAAACCGACGATTTTCCCCCCGTTGCTACCCCGGTTAGTTTCGCTGCCACTCTCGAAAAAGTGAAAACTTGGTACGGCAGCCTGTCCACACCGGCACAGGTAGTCGTGGCAGTGGCGGGGGTTTTTGTGGCTCTTTCGATTTTAACGGCGATTTTACGCCTAGTCAGCGCAGTTTTAAGCGCTTTAATCCTTGCCGCTATCGTTTATCTCATCTATCGTTACATCCTCAAACCGAAATTTTAGTCGGCCATGCACATTTTCTGTTCAATGTCAAGAGTTTAATTGATAAAAAAAATTTATGGAAGAAGCGGACACCAGAGATATCTTAGGGGAAAATGTGGCTAAGTTGGGACTGGCCCAGATCCAGCGTCATCTATTTCTCTGCTGCGATCAGACTAAGCCAAAATGTTGTGACAAGGAAGAAGGGTTAGAAGTATGGGATTATTTAAAGAAGCGGTTAAGTGAATTAGAACTCGATCGCCCTAGCACCGACCGTCCGGGCTGTATTTTTCGCACTAAAGCCAACTGTTTGCGGGTTTGCAGCCAAGGCCCGATTTTATTAGTGTACCCGGAAGGAGTCTGGTATGGAAGGGTAAACAAGGAAGCGATCGAAAGAATTATCCAAGAACACCTAATCGGTAATCAAATCGTCACCGAATATGCTTTTCTTCGCCACGATTTACCGGCAATTTCCCTGAACTGTCCAGAAGAAGAACCCGAAACAATAGAGGACAACAGGGTTAAAACTAACTGAAACCCTAATTAATTGCACATATCTAACTACCTGTTGCCTCTTGCCTATCGATCCTTTGTCCGTCTCCATTCCCCCAACCCTG
This sequence comes from Microcystis sp. M53598_WE2, assembly GCF_030067735.1. Classification (NCBI taxonomy): domain Bacteria; kingdom Bacillati; phylum Cyanobacteriota; class Cyanophyceae; order Chroococcales; family Microcystaceae; genus Microcystis; species Microcystis sp. M53598_WE2. The sequence continues at coordinate 3,481 of NZ_JASJFE010000337.1, forward strand.
TAGCCCAGAAAATAGCGATGAAAGAGACCAACAAAGACAATAAACAACTTTTATTAATCGACGATGACCCGAATTTAATACTTTTGGTGAAGGATTATCTAGAGTTTCGTGGTTATAGGGTGACAACCGCAGAAAACGGTCCCGAAGCCCTAGAAATCCTCGAACGCGGGGCAAATACTGCCAAAGCAGCAGAAATCCCCGATATGATTATCTGTGATCTGATCATGCCAGAAATGGACGGTCATGCTTTCCTCGAAAAAATTCGTCAGGACAGTCGTTTTAGTTGCATTCCCGTGATCTTTCTCTCCCCTAAGGGTCAAAGTCAGGACAAGATAACAGGTTTAATCACCGGGGCCGATGTCTATATGGTCAAACCCTTTGAACCGGAAGAATTAGTGGCCCGGGTGGAGTCTTCCCTTAAACAAGCGGGCCGGTTGCTGAAACGCAGCACCCGCATCCATTCCCCGGATGTCACCCCTGTTCAAGTCCAGGGTAATGTGGAATTAACCCCAACGGAATTAAAAGTAGTACAATTGGTCGCCCAGGGACTGGCTAATCGGGAAATCGCCGCAAAACTCAATGTTAGTCAACGGACAATCGAAAGCCATGTGTCGAATATGCTTCATAAAACCGGTCTTCATAATCGCACGGAATTGAGCCAGTGGGCGATCGAAAGTAATAAGCTGTTGACTATCTAGAGCTTGCTGAAAAACTTTTTTAGCATACCCTCAATAGTCAACAGCTTATCAGGGGTTAGGTCAGGTGATTGTCAACTCACCTTTTTTTGGCATTAAAAATCCCTGAGATTGTCCTGGGCTGCTAGTTGCGATCGCTCTTTTTCCATGGACAATTCCGTTTCCAATTCTTGGCTGAGGAAATAGTTGAGGAAAGTTCGGATAATAGCGATGAGGGCGAGTTGTGCCAAGGCTTCTATAGTAGGTGTGACGGTAGTAGCCACGATGTCTCCACCTAACTGAAACTCTAGGGCTAAAGATAGCCAAGTACCGAAACGAATGCGAATTTGATTGAAGGAAAAAGGGGGAAGACTGCGACGGTGACGATTAGACTGCCAAGCTAATTGTAGGGTTTTAATTAATCCGATCACCACACAAGCGATCGAAATACTTTCTAGGCAAAACTTGATGATTGCCACGGCAGAGATCAAGCCTGTTTCTAAAGTTGCTAAAAATTCCATACCCAACAGATACCCTCTTATCCGATCAACCAACCTACCATCTAAGGAAGTTTGTCCAATGGCAGTTAGAACAGGTTTCTCGCCTGTTCTAACCTCTGACTGACTTAAGCCGGTCTTCCCTCCACCACCTTATCAATTAAACCGTAGGCGACAGCTTCCTCGGCGGAGAGGAAATAATCGCGGTCCGTGTCTTTTTCGATGCGTTCGATGGTTTGTCCGGTGCGATTAGCCATAATTTCGTTTAATTGCTGGCGAATACGCAGGATTTCCTTAGCTTCAATGTCGATATCCGTCGCTTGCCGGCGCCCGGTTCCGCCCATGGGTTGGTGAATCATAATCCGCGCGTGGGGAAGGGCGAGACGCTTACCCGGACTACCGGAAGCCAGTAAAAATGCCCCCATAGAGGCCGCTAATCCCACACAGATAGTCACCACTTCCGCTTTGATGTACTGCATGGTGTCGTAGATGGCCATCCCGGCGGTAACGGAACCCCCCGGCGAGTTGATATAGAGATAGATGGGTTTAGTGGGGTCTTCCGAGTCGAGATAAAGCATTTGGGCCACAAGGGCATTGGCTAACCCGTCGGTGACTTCCTGCCCCAAAAAAAGAATGCGTTCCACCGAAAGACGGCTGTAAATGCTAATCCACTGTTCGTATTGGCTACCCGGCAGACGGTAGGGAACTTTTGGCACACCGATAGGCATAATTGGTAACAACTCCTGCTAATTTGTAATAAATCTTAACTAACTTGGGCGAGGGGTTTCGGTAGTTCCTTGCGACTTTCGAGAACGCGATCGATTAATCCGTAGTCTTTCGCCTGTTGTGGGGTGAGATAGAAGGTGCGATCCATATCTTTCGCCAGTTTTTCGGTGGTTTGACCCGTATTTTTCGAGAAAATTTCCAACATCGTCTGTTTGTTGGCGATTACTTCTTTGGCGCGAATCTGGATATCGGTGGCTTGTCCTTGCGCCCCAGTGCGATTTTGGTTGAGAACAATGGTAGCGTGGGGTAAGGAGGCGCGAAAACCCTTGGTTCCTGCGGAAAGAATCATCGCTGCAGTTCCCATGGCCTGTCCGATACAGATAGTATGAACGGGAGGTTTAATGTAGTTGAGGGTGTCACAGATGGCGAAAGCTTCGGTTTCGTAGCCGATCGCGTCCCCCGTGTACCAGGATGTGCCGGTAGAGTTGATATAGAAGAAAATCGGTTTTTCGGGATCGTCAAATTGCAGGTAGAGCAGTTGAGCGATAATTAATTCCGTCACGTCCACCCCGACATTGCGCTTGACATCATCGGAGGAAAATAAGGGCAACCCCAGATAGACAATTCTCTCTTTGAGCAGGAGAGATTCTAAGTCCGGTGGTGGTGTCCGATAGGCTGCATCCCCATAATAGGCAGTTTGTACCGCTTTAATCACTGAGTTCATCGAGTTTTTCCGTCATACACAGTATCCTGCTTTTGATTTTAACGTAATCGGGTTGACCGATTGCGTGGGGGTATTTTTAGCTAGGTTCGTCTCCAGGAATCCCTCATCGACTGCTAGAAAATTGACATCTCCCCGTTCTCAAGAGATGGGAATTCTCATCGGTGATCCTAAATCTGGTTATTAAAAACTGATTATTTATTCCCCCTTTTGCCTATTCCCTGTTGCACGAGTGCCTGTCCTTATAAGTAGCCTATAATCAACGGATTTTGTATGACTAGAAGCGGGTTGAAACTGGACTTCTACTCGATTACGATATATTTTAGAAAGCCTGTCTAACTTAATATTGTTGAGGCATCGTCAAAGATGCTCTACCCACCTTATCTAGAGAAACCGCCGGAACAGGGCAACACCAGAACAAATGTCAAATCCTGTCATCAGCTGCCCGCGCATTTAAATTGCTTGTTCAGATGAGGCACTCTTGCACTCTTGCAACAGTAAAAGGATTGAGGGAGATGTAGCTCATCTAAGGATAGGCGGTTAAGATGCGTCTTAGCTTACCCAACTTCACGGCGGGTTAATGGTAAGTGTTCAAAGTTAATCGGTCTGATTTTCCCCGGAGTAAGGAAGATTTATCGAAACTAAGTAGCTGGTTATAATTAAATTAAAAATGGATTTTAAGTTCGATCCCCCCTTAATCCCCCCTTGATAAGGGGGGTGCCGATAGGCGGGGGGATCCCCCCTGCCCCCCTTGATAAGGGGGGTGTCTGATAATTTTTAACGCCTACCTACTTATCACAAACAGTGCTAACCCATGAATCATATTTTTTCTCACATTGATTTTCAGGCAATTAAAAATAACCCTAACTTTAAGGAAGACAGCGTTAGAGAAGTGATTATTTTGCCTCTTTTAACAAGTTTGGGCTACCAAGAGGATAATATCGAAAGAAGTAAAACCCTACGGCATCCCTTTTTAAAGGTTGGCAGTAAAAAACGTCCGATAAATTTAATTCCTGACTATGTTCTCAAAGTTAATCAAAGTTATGCTTGGGTATTAGAGGCTAAAAAACCAACGGAAAATATCTACGAAGGTGATTCAGTAGAACAGGTCTATAGTTATGCGAGTCATCCTGAAATCAGAAGCAATTATTTTGCTCTTTGTAATGGCCTAGAATTTAGTTTATTTAAGACCCTCGATACCAGTACACCTATCTTATATTTTTCCCTTGATGAAATTACCTATAGTTGGCAAGAGTTGACCCAGTATTTAGCGCCAGATAGATTTCAAGTGGGGAAAAGTTTTAGTTATCAAAGCCATTCCCCAATCAGTCGCAAAACTTTTGACTACTCAAGTCGTCCCTTATTAGAACCAATTGAGGTAAAAAAACAACAAGCTAAAAGACATTTTGGTGTGCATGGATATTTTACTAAACAAGCATGGAATGTGGTGGCAGAATATATTAAAAACTTTAGTCAACCGGGAGATGTCATTCTTGATCCTTTTGGCGGTAGTGGAGTGACGGCAATTGAAGCTTTAATGAATAACCGCAAAGCGATTAGTATTGATATTAACCCTCTGGCTATTTTTCTTGTTAATTCTTTAATTAGTCCCGTTGATTTTGATGATTTAAGTCAGGCTTTTGAACGAGTTAAATTAGCCTACCAAGAGCGAGAACCGCAAACCAAAGAAGCAATAACAAAGGCACTCAATACCTATCCCTATCCCGAAGGCTTGAAACTGCCTAAAGGTTCTGATGTAGCTACTGTTGAACAGTTATTTAGTAACAAACAATTAGCTCAACTAAGTTTATTAAAACATTTGATTAAACAAGAACTAAACGAGAATGTTAGAGAGTCTTTATTGTTAGTTTTTTCCAGTAC
>NZ_JASJFE010000397.1:0-1812 GCF_030067735.1 Microcystis sp. M53598_WE2
ACACCCCACACCCTATGTAAGGAACCCTGGGAGGAGGATTTAGGTCAACTGGGAACATTGATTTTAAAAAATCGGTGATCATGTTATCCTCTGATTGTGTCGTGTGAGGAATGGAATCGGCCATGGTAGCTTCTCTATCTTATCAAAATGGGCAAAAAGCTCGATCGCATCCCCTGTTATCCTTAACGGGTTTAATCGAATTACCGCCATCCCCCCTGTTTGGCACGGACGGAATTCGCGGCCAAGTGGGAGAATTATTAACTGCCCCCCTAGCGCTACAAATCGGATTTTGGGCGGGACAGGTATTAAAAAATCAGGCTGGTGTCACCAAACCGGTAATTATCGGTCAAGATTCCCGTAATTCCAGTGATATGTTAGCCAATGCTATCACTGCGGGTTTAACTTGGGCGGGAATAGAAGTCTGGCAACTGGGATTATGTCCCACTCCCTGCGTCGCCTATTTAACCAGAGAAAGCGAAGCGATGGGTGGGATCATGATTTCTGCCAGTCATAATCCTCCCGAAGATAACGGCATTAAATTTTTTGACAGCAGCGGTTTAAAATTATCCGGCACTTTAGCCGGACAGATAGAAGCGGGTTTAAGAGGCAATTTAGAATTAGCGGATAACTCAGTAAATTGGGGAAAAGCGACTTTTTGTCCCGAATTAATCCAAAAATACTATCAAGCTGTGATTGCTTCCGTCGGGACGGATATTAACCTATCGGGATTAAAAATAGTTTTAGATCTAGCTTGGGGGGCAGCCGTTAACCTAGCACCTTTAGTATTCCAAACCGTGGGGGCGGAAGTTATCTGCCTACACGATCGAGCCGATGGCGATCGCATTAACGTTAATTGTGGTTCTACCCATTTAGAAAGCTTACAGGCGGCGGTGATTAATCAGCAAGCGGATTTAGGGTTTGCCTTCGATGGCGATGCCGATCGAGTCTTGGCCGTGGATAGTCAGGGTAGAGTAGTAGATGGCGATTATATCCTCTATTTTTGGGGTCGTTCCCTCTTAGAAGCCGGACAGCTACCCGATGGGTTATTAGTAGCAACGGTGATGGCTAATTTAGGTTTTGAACGCGCTTGGCAAAAACTGGGGGGTCAATTCTTGCGGACTGCCGTGGGCGATCAGCACGTTCAGGCGCAAATGTGGGAAACTGGAGCCATGCTAGGGGGTGAACAATCTGGTCATATCCTCTGCCATCATTACGGGGTTTCTGGGGATGGAATGCAAACCGCCCTACATTTAGCGGCTTTAGTGCAGAAATCGGCGGTTTCCTTGGCTAACTTAGTCGATCATAGCTTTGTCACCTATCCGCAGATTTTACGCAATGTGCGGGTGGAAGATAGAGAAGTGCGACGTAATTGGCAGCAATGTGAACCTTTGCGGCGAGAAATCCGCAAAGCTGAGACAGCTATGGCAGAAAAAGGCAGAATTTTGGTGCGCGCTTCCGGGACAGAACCCTTAATTCGGGTGATGGTGGAAGCAGAAACCCTAGAATTAGCCAATTTTTGGACAGAAAGGCTAGTGGCAGCGGTGCGAAGCTATCTTTTGTAGTCGATCGAGGGGGACAGGGATTATAATGCCCTTAGCCTAGCCTAGCAAGGGATAATTGTCACTAACCCCGCCCTAAAAGCGACGGAGCTTGCCTAGACCAATTTAGGCGACGCAAGTAGAGACTACCGCATCGAGACACAATCTGGCCCAGACCTCCGAATACTTCCCTAGTTCGGATTCTCTCTAAGCTTTATTGGTAAAGCGTTGTTAGACAAGACATCTTGATTGTGTTGCGGAAAGGGACATTAAC
>NZ_JASJFE010000612.1:0-7462 GCF_030067735.1 Microcystis sp. M53598_WE2
AACTTGAAGCTAATTGAGGTGCGACAATAGTTTCGAGGGAAAAAGCATTCAGATCCTTTAAGTTTTTGGCGTGTTCCAAGGTGATTGCACAAATATTCCCCTGCTGATCAAGATCGACCAAGGTATTTTGTATTTTGTATTTTGTATTTTGTATTTTCATTGATTTCTTGAGTCTCGACAATAGGATTGTTATTGAACTCTAGGTATAGAGTATCCGTATCCTGAAAGTAGGTGATTTTCATGGCTGACTTGGGTTATCAAGAGTTTCTAATCTTCTTCTAATAGTGATTCATTTGGCGGCGATTGCGGTTTTGAGAATTGTCCATCATATTTGAAAGTTAAGCGACAGCGAAGCCTGTATATTGACGTATTTTAGGTTCATGGAATCCCAAAACAATATCTTCTTTAGCAATGCCTGCGCTTAGTAATTCTTTGGTGATACCGTCTTCGGTGTTGTCACATTGTACCCAAATTTTCTCGTTAATAATTTCTAAATGAATCAGACAATCATGATAACGCTGATTCTGTTGCCAACCTTCTGAAATGACGAGATATTGATCATTCTGAGGATCAAAAGCTAGACGATTTTGAATGTCCGCATTGTTATAAATAATTTGGCTATAGGGGACAAGAATCTGATGAATAATTTTGCGGTAATGGTTTAGTTTATCCATTGGGTGATTACCTCAGTTTCGGGGTTAAAGATAATTAGTTTTAGTGTTTTTTCTTCAAGGAGTATTTGACCAATTTCTTGATGAAATAAGCTGTTGAAAGTTTTTTCCCGAATAGCAAGATAAAGAGTTCTATCTAAAAGTTGGCGAAAGTTTTATCTTAGACTGAGACTAATTCAGGTTCACTGATCAGCCGTAGAAGTTTTGAGTGATCAACGGTTTCCATCGCAAAGGTTTGGCCGTTTTGATCGGTAAAATCAATCAGAAAAGCTTGCTGATTAAAAGACATTAAAACAGTTCCCATTTGTCCGCGACGCAGAAGGATGGGCTGATGGGTCGTTTTGTGAGTAGCCGTAACATCTTCCGTTAGGGCAACGAGATCGTATTCTTGAATGGTGTTCATCATGGGCTAGTTAATTAATGGGATAGACATTAGTAAGACGAGGAAAATTTTCAGTTATTTGGACAATCCAGCAACTTAAAATTAAGGATTCTCCGATGTCGGTACAGAGGTTAAATTTCAGATCATAGTGAGTGCCATATTGATCGATTTTATAAAGTTCGGCTTCTCCTTCCATTACTGCTTTTTTAAGAGCATTTTCTAGGATTTCTTTATTAGCTAAGGTAATCCCTAATCTTTGTTTGAAAAGCAAGGCTTTATGTTTTCCTTTTGAATGCTCAGGATTGAGGCAGTAACGTTCAAGTTTGTCTCCTAGGTTGGCTTGATCGGCATTGGGAAGTTTCATTTTATTTGTTGGCTTCTCCTAGGTTTCCCTGAATTTGCCCTAACAATTCCTCACAATCTTTAACCAAGGTAATCCCCAATTCTTGGCATAATTCAAGCGCTTGTTGGCAGTAGTTGAGAGCGCGATCGCAGTGATTCATTTTGTGGGCTATTTCGACAAAGGCTTTTCAATGATTCTTTATCTACCGAAATTTTACGGGAAATAACGATAGAATTCTCGACGATGAAGAACACGAGCAAATGTAATTGTATCTTCTTCAACAAAAAAACCAATTCTATAGTCACCAATTCGGATACGATAGGCATTATATTCTCCTTTTAATTTTTTAAGGTTGTTAATTTCGCTTAGCTGCTTAACTGCTAAAATATCAGTAAAGACAAGGTTTTTTATGACTGAGTAAGGGGAGGTACTTTTTAAATCCTTAAGATCCTTGATAAAAGTAGGAAGATAGTTGATTTTCATTCTTTTTCTAATTCAATTAATGCTTCCTCCAAAGTTAAGGGAGTTTCATCTTTAACGTCTATCATGGCGCGATAGAGTCCAGTATCTTCATAAGCTTCTATCATTTGTTGATAGTCTTCAAAGTTAATAATAACTTGCTGTATCTGACCTTGATTATCTGTAATCAAGTCTTGAGCAAAGGGATAATCTTTGATGTTCATAATTAATTGTTCCTCATTTTGCTTGGGTTTCTAATCCCCTTCTAATTTGATATTGATTATTTTCGATCAGAGAACGAGCAGCATCACTAAGATTATTATCACCTTCGATAAACCATAAAAAGGCGTGGGTATCCATTAAAATTTTCATGGCATATATTCCTCAAATTCTTCGATGGGATCATCAAAATTGTCAAGCATTTTAACGATGCCTTTTGCGCTTCCATATTGGGGATGTTTAACAGTAGTAGGAAGAGAAATGAGTTGAAAGTCTTGACCTTCATGATTCTGGATAATAACTTGTTCACCTTTTGAGGCAGCTTTAAGGAGGTCAGAAAGTTGACTTTGGGCTTCGTTTAAAGTTAGTTTTATCATAGCTTTGTTCAGTTAAATATTAATTTTTTAGAGAATAATTTACCTTAATTATTATCTAACGTAGTCTGAATTTGCCCTAACAATTCCTCACAATCTTTAACCAACGGAATCCCCAATTCTTGGCATAATTCAAGCGCTTCTTGGCAATGACTGAGGGCAAGTTCAGGGCGATTAGTTTGGTGGGCAATTTTCGCAAGGACTCTTAAATTATGGGCGGTTAATTCTTTAAACTTAATCTTTTGAGAAATAACTAAGGATTCTTGAATTTTGCTTTCTGCTTCGCTGTAGTTTTCTAGTTTGCTCAACGCTTCTCCTATGTTGTGTAGAGAAATTGCTACCCCTTGCTCATCGCCGATTGCTTTACTGATGTCGTGATCTTGCTGGTGATAGGCGATCGCTTTTTCATACTGTCCCAAGCAACTATAACAAAGTCCTAAATTACCGAGAGAACTTGCCTCCCCTTGCCGATAATCGATTTCTTTACTGATTTCGAGAGATTGCTGGTGATAGGCGATCGCTTTTTCATACTGTCCCAGGGAATGATAACAAAGGCCGAGACGGTTTAACGAGTTACAATAACAATCTTGTTCCCGTTGACTCCCTGCAATCACCTGTTCATAATGATCTGCTTGCTTACGATAAAATCCTTGTAAATCTAAAAAACTATGAACTGATTTATTTTTCCCTTCTCCGCCTCTTTCCTGATACAAAATATCATAAGCTAACTGCCATTCTCCCAATGCTCCTGCATGGTAAAACGCCTCTAAATATTCCTTCAAATCTTCCAAGGATTCCCAGGGAGGGACAGGTAAATGAGCTAAATAATAATCTAAGGCTAATTGATGGGCAGATCGCAATATTTCAGGATTTGCTTGATCTTGTACCACCATTGAAATTAAAGGCAAAAACTGAAACTGTCGCTGTTTTACATTGTATTCGGGGGGAAATTCTTGTAATAAGGATAAACAAGCAAAATGTCGTAAATTTTTGTCAGTTATTTCTGGGGTTAATCCCTGCGCTAACCCTAAATCAAAACTCTCGCGCAATACCGATAACCGCGTTAAACTCTCCCTAAACTCTTTCGATAATCGCGCTAAACTGGCGGTAATCACTTCTCTGACACAGGTTTCCGTGTCGCGGTGATACCCTTCCACATCAAACAGATTTAAGCCCAAATTTTGCGACTCGGTGACAGAAACCCCTTTCCCAAACTTATCTTTCATCAAACTACAAACCAGTTCCATTAAGAGGGGATGACCTCCCATTTTATCGACAAATTGGGCTAATTCTTCATCGCTTCCCGTTAAGCCGTGATCTTCGGTGACATAACGCATCGCATCCGCTTCTTTTAACCCTTTTAAAGGCCAAGAATAATAATAATCTTGCAAATTGACGGGGAATTTTAGCTGTTCTCGACTGGTGACTAATAGCTTACTGCTGCTTTCTGTGTTTAACCATTTTTGCAAGAATTGCTGATAAACCAAATTTACTGGGGCAGTTAGTACCGTTTCCAAATTATTCAACACTAATAAACAGGGTTTAGCGGTTAACCCTTTGCTGATTGCGTCTATTAATTGCCCATCATTCCATTTTTCATCATAATTTTGTTTTAACTCCTCTAATAACCACCGTCCGAACTGTGCCAAAGGGTAAGGCTGGTTAAAATTAACCCATAATACCGGCCAATCAGCAGTTAATTGATCTGTAAACTTTCTCGCCAGAGCAGTTTTACCATAACCCCCGGCGGCGGTAATCTCGATTAACCTTAGATGGTCATTCCCTAACGCTGTTTGGAGTTCTTGCAATTCTTCCCGTCGTCCTTGCCATCTACGCACGGGTGGGAGTTGCGTATCCACTAACCCAGAGGTGGTCAGGGGTTGGACCGCTTTTTTAGAGGGTTCAGACTGTTTTTTTTTAGATTCTTCAATCAGCGATCGCAATTTATCCTCAACGGATACGAAAACTTTTTCATATTCTGATTTCTTTAGATCACAGAGAGGATTGCTGGGAGAATTATTGCTAGGAGACTGAAATTGATGTAAGTAAAATCTTTGTTCTATTCCCTCTTCATTAGTGTATTTAAAAGAAACACTTTTCACAGTAGAATGTCTAAGAAATATAGGAATTATAAGGACTCCTTCTTCTTCACGTCTTTTCAAAATACGGGGTAATTCTTCATTCTTCACATAACGAGAATTAAGCAGGTCTTGGCTAACCAAGACCATCGCAATTGTTACTTGTGATAAACTGTCTTTAATTTTTTCATCCCAAATATCCCCCGGTTGTATGTCCAGATCTGACCAGACTATTTCTTCCTCATCATTCAGAGGTTCGAGAAATTTTAACAGTCTGTCTCTCCATCCTTTGTCTTGGTGGGAATAACAAATAAAAATTGATGGCATATCTTTTTCCTCTGACATAACCACTTTTCTGTTATACCACATCTAACCCAGAAAACGGGTTTCTTTAAGAAACCCGTTTTCTAACTTAAGATTGGTCGATTTCAATCCCGGCTACTTCTTTCAAACATTTTGTAAATGGCCCTGTTTGAAGCCTATCACGTTCCGCTCTATTTAAAAGCAGAACAGATCTTGATCATGGATAATTATACTTGTCTCCATTCTCGCCAATCCTACATTGACCCCAATCGCTCTCTTGAACGGGTAATGTTCAATGTTCCCTAACGGGAAATCGGATTTAACTACTGGCTTTATAAGTAATGGCGGGAAGCGGATTTGAACCACTGACCTTCGGGTTATGAGCCCGACGAGCTACCAGACTGCTCTATCCCGCGTTGCTTTATTTAGTATAGAACTAAATTTCGGTAAATGCCAAGGAGTTTGTAAAATTCCTTTACATTTACCGTCCGACCAGAGGTTAATACTTACGTTCCACGGGGGTGAAATCCTGAATCACCACGGGCATATAGTCGATATCGATGCCGGAGGGGGAATAGTAGGCGAGGGTATGCTGAAGGAAATTTTGGTCATCCCGTTGGGGAAAATCCTCGCGGGAGTGGGCCCCTCGGCTTTCTTGACGATTGAGGGCAGAGGTGAGGATAATTTCCCCCACCACCATGAGACTTTGTAATTCCCAGGCCTCGATTAGTTCCGTATTCCAGCAATCACCCCTATCATCGAGGTAAATCTGCTCGTATTTGCGCTTTAATTCGCCGATTTGTTTAATTCCCTCGCGCATGGTCGCTTCGGTGCGAAAAACGCCGCAATGTTGGGTCATACAGTCTTGGAATTCCTGACGTAGTTGACCGATGCGAATCGTGCCTTTTTTGGTCAATAAAGCGGTGATTTCCTCTTTAGCATCCTGAAGGTAAATATCGGGATTAAAGACGGGAAAAGCGCGTTTTTCGACGTATTTAGCGATCGATTTGCCGGTTCTTCTGCCATAGACCACACATTCTAACAGGGAATTACTGCCCAAACGATTGGCCCCGTGAACAGAGACACAGGAACATTCCCCGGCGGAGAAAAAGCCTTCGGTGAGGGTATCGGCACTTAAGCGAACGCGACCATCGGTATTAACGGGAATGCCGCCCATACAATAGTGAACTGTAGGACGTACAGGCATCGGTTCCTCTACCGCATCGACACCGACGAGACGGTGGGCCTCCTCCCAACAGAAGGGAATGCGACTCATAATTTTTTCCCGGCCTAAATGGCGTAAATCCAGATAGACAAAGGGACCACCGGCGCTACCGTCCAGATTTACCCCCCGGCCGGCGCGAATTTCTAGGGTAATGGCCCGGGAAGTGATGTCCCGGGGTGCCAATTCCATGCGCGAGGGGGCGTAATCTTCCATAAAACGACGACCTTCGCTATTGATTAAATAAGCCCCTTCACCCCGGACCGCTTCCGAGATTAAAACACCGACGGGATAGAGTCCCGTGGGGTGAAATTGGACAAATTCCATGTCTTCTAGGGGAATACCCGCTTTTGCCGATAAAGCTAAACCGTCTCCCGTACAGGCGAAATCGTTGGAGGTGGTGTTATAAACGCGACCATAGCCCCCGGTCCCGAACATAATTGCTTTTGCCCGAAGGATTTCTAACTGTCCGGTGGCGATTTGGTACATTACTACCCCTTTAGCCGTACCTTCTTCGAGGATAAGACGCAAAACGTACCATTCATCGTAGATTTTTACCTGATTACGGCCTAAATTGCTGACTAATTCGTGCAGCATGGCGTGACCGGTTTTATCGGCGGCGTAACAGGCACGGTTATGGCTGTGACCGCCAAAGGCTCTTTGGGCAATGCGTCCATCTTCGAGACGGGAGAATAACACGCCTAGATGTTCCAATTCGATGATAACTTCGGGGGCTTCTTTGGTGAGAATATCCACTGCATCCTGGTCAGCCAGAAAATCGGAACCTTTGACAGTATCGTAGGCGTGGGCCTTGGGATTATCTTTGGGGTCAACGTTTTGCAGGGCGGCGGCGATACCTCCCTGGGCGGCGACGGAGTGGGAACGAATCGGGTGGGTTTTGGCAACGACAGCAACATCGATAGTCGGGTTGAGGCGTTTGATTTCTAAGGCGGCGCGGCATCCTGCTAACCCACCGCCCACTATAACGACATCGTGTTCTTTCATGGCTGATTTTCCTACGGGCTTCTGTTTCTATGGTGGGGTGAGAATTGCTCGGAAGTCAGTTTTGTAACCGAGACTTTATATTTCAGGAGACAGCCCTTTCAGTTATCAGTTATCAGTTATCAGTTATCAGTTATCAGATGCGAGTTTTCAGTTCACTGATTACTGTTTACTGTTCACTGAAAGGGGTATTCGTGAGAGAGGAAGGGTAAAAATTCATTTGATTTCTCCTAAATAGATAATAACTGATAACTGATAACTGATAACTGATAACTGATAACTGGTATCTAACTTATTAGCAACTAATTAGCACACACTACCCGAAAACCATTACAGGTGTTGTGGTTGACGATACCGTTGTTGCAGTTGTAAATTGAGATACGGCAGTCATCAGTAAAGCTACCCCAGG
>NZ_JASJFE010000959.1:0-3811 GCF_030067735.1 Microcystis sp. M53598_WE2
GCAACTTTTACCGAGTTTAGATGTAGGTTCATTGATGCGCTGTATTAATACAGAAAATCATGCTCAAGCACTGCGGGAATTTAGAGCAGGGATAAAAAATATTGAATCAACATAACAATATAAAATGGTGATTTTTTCCGCCTATCTAAAGATTATGGGTTAACTTAACAGTTGCAGAATGCCAAGAATTAAATTTTCAATATTCCAGCGAAAGGGAACAAGTTTTTAACCGTTTCATCGCCTCCGTATTATTAGAAGAAAGACGAGCAGGTAATATTCCTGCTTGGGAAGGAATTAGGATTGTCAGAGAAAGGATTTAATAGCGATATTAATCCTTTAAAAGACAGTATTTTTTTGAAAATGCTCTCATTTCATCAACTCAATAACCAATCTAGATGATCCTGTAAACATTGCTTGAGGTCGTAGCGTTGCTTGATAGTTTCCCTGGCCTTTAAACGCAGATTTTGCCAACCCTGGGGATAATCTAACACTTCATCGACGCGATCGGCTATTTGTTGAGGAGAAAAGAAATCCACTAATAAACCATTTTCCCCATCAGTAATTAATTCTCGCACGGGGGGAGTATCGGAACCAATCACGACGCAACCCATGGCCATGGCCTCTAACATTGACCAAGAAAGCACAAAAGGACGAGTAAGATAGATATGGGCGGCCGATGCCTGTAAAACCTGTTTATATTGACCGTAGGGCAGAGAACCGGTAAAATGCACCCGGGATAAATCCAAAGAAAGGCTTTCTAACATCAATTGTTTATAGGTTTTGCCGTCCGGTAGAGTTTTCCCATAAGCAACCCGATCCTCCCCGACAATCACCACATGACAGTTAGGCCGACGGGCTAAAATTAGGGAAACAGCCGTCATAAATTGGGGAAAACCGCGATAGGGTTCCATTCCCCGGGTTGCATAGGTGACAATCTCCTTAACACCGGATAAATCTAAACCTATCTCTGGAATGACTAACTGCACATCGGGACGGGGACAGAAATAGTCCGTATCGATGCCATCGTGTAAAACCGTGAGTTTAGAGTGAAATTCGCGGGGAAATTGTTGTTTTTGCCAGATAGTCGGCGATAAACCTCGATCGCAACTGACCAGATCGATGAGGATCGGGGCATTTTTAATTCTAATCCGGGCCTCGGCATCAGCATTAAGCGGATCCGCCGGATCAAAATCAGCATCGGAACCATGGGCATGATAAAACCATTCAAAATAGGCTAAAAACTTAGTTTTCGGGAAAATATCCTTGATAAATAGGCCTGGCCCCCAGCCAGAATGTGCATAGACAATATCGGGATAAAATCCTTGATTTTTCAGTTGTTGGCAAACAGCATAAACCGCTTGACCTTGCAAAACCGCACTTTCGAGGGGACGGACATAATGATGGGTTTGGGGAGAAACAGCGCGACTTTCCTTGTAAATAAATTTTTTTACCCCCGCTATCTCTCCCTCTTGCCTGGTAGTGCCGAAAATCACTTGATTTCCGGGGTCTTGAGCCAAAACCGTGATTAAATGGCGAAATTGGGCGGGAAAATTGGAATGAAGGAATAAAAATTTCATCGCAGGTAAAGGTTTAGAAAAAGCGATCGCTAATCGTACATTGTCCCTGAAAACGGAGCAGATGATCGCATAATACCAAAGCCATCATCGCTTCTACCATGGGGACCGCTCGGGGTAAAACACAAGGATCGTGTCTTCCTTTGGCTGCCAGGGTGGTTTCTTCCCCAGTGCGCGTCACGGTTTTTTGTTCTTTACCGATAGTCGCGGTGGGTTTAAAAGCGATGCGGATAATAATATTTTCACCGTTACTGATTCCCCCTTGGATACCCCCCGAACGATTGCTCGTGGTGCGAATTTCCCCGTTATCATCGATAAAATACTCGTCATTGTGTTCGCTGCCGGTTAAGAAGGTTCCCGCGAATCCCGATCCGATTTCAAATCCCTTACTCGCGGGTAAGGACATCATCCCCTTAGCTAAATCGGCTTCTAGCTTATCAAAAACGGGTTCTCCTAGACCTTTCGGCACATTTCTGGCTACACATTCCACCACACCGCCGATCGAGTCCTTATCCAGGCGAATTTGGTCGATCAGGGCGATCATTTTGGCGGCCGTTTCCCCGTTGGGACAACGCACTATATTACTTTCCACCTCGTCGAGGGTGACGGTGTTGGGGTCGATGATTGCCTCAAGATCTTTAATTCGCTTCACATAGCCGATAATCTCGACATTATAGACAGATTTAAGGATTTTTTTAGCGATCGCTCCTGCGGCCACCCGGCCGATGGTTTCCCGGGCCGAAGATCTGCCTCCTCCTTTCCAGTTGCGAATGCCGTATTTTGCTTCGTAGGTGGCATCCCCATGGGAAGGTCGGAATTTCTCGGCCATTTCGTTGTAATCTTGCGAACGAGCATCCTGATTCCGCACTAAAATAGCGATCGGTGTACCGAGGGTTTTGCCGTCAAAAACGCCCGAAATTATCTCACAAATGTCATTTTCTCGGCGCGGGGTCACGATTCTGCTTTGTCCCGGTTTGCGACGGTCTAAATCGATTTGAATCTCCTCTTCGGAAATTTCTAAGCGCGGGGGACAACCATCGATAACCACTCCTACCCCACCCCCGTGAGATTCTCCAAAAGTGGAAACCCGAAATAGTCGTCCGAAAGTGTTACCCATAATCTCAATGTCTATTAAGCCTCAAGGTTTTATTGTACCTGAACGGTTATCGGTTTTTCGGGAATAGGGGTTGGGGGTTGGGAATTATGAATTATGAATTATGAATTATGAATTGGGTGGTGGGGTGGTGGGGTAGTGGGGAATTTAGCCGAAATTTCCCCATCTCCCTATCTCCCTAAATCCCTATCTACTGTCTTCAGGTTAAGATTCCCAAAAAAAGGCTATTCTTTACCTTGATATAGCCTGGCGAAAATTTGATGACTTCCTTGTTGGTTCACACTTATCCTTCTCTTGTCAAGGGTATTTTAATTAAACGTTACAAACGCTTTTTTGCCGATATACAATTGGACAACGGAGAATTAATTACGGCCCATTGCGCTAATACCGGACCGATGACGGATGTATGCGTAGAAGGTCAACCGGTTTATCTTTCCCGTAGTGATAACCCGAAGCGAAAATTAGCTTATACCTGGGAGATGATTCAACTGGGGGAGACTTGGGTGGGAGTTAATACCAATCTTCCTAATCAGGTGGTGAAAAATGCCCTGTTGCAAGGAGTTTTTCCCGATTTGGTCAAAAATGAAACCGAGGTGCGATCGGAAGTGGCCTACGGTCAAAATAATGGCAGTAGAATTGATTTTCTTTTGACCCATGAGGATAATTCCCTCACCTATATCGAGGTTAAAAATACCACTTGGAATCAGGGAGAAACGGCACTTTTTCCCGATACTGTCACCACGCGAGGACAGAAGCATTTACAGGAATTAATGGCTTTATTGCCGGCAGCGGAGGCGATTATGCTCTACTTTATTAATCGGGGTGATTGTTACCGATTTGCTCCGGGGGATAGTAAGGATACTAAATACGGGCAGTTATTGCGTCAAGCAGTGGCTAAAGGAGTCAAAGTTTTACCCTGTCGCTTCCAAGTGACACCCACGGGAATTTATTATTTAGGTTTAGCAGAATTGCAGCTGTGAAACGAGTAGTTTAGATCGGCCGGCTTTTGACAAAATCCCCCAGACCGCAACTGACCTTGAAAAGCTTAGAGACACAGTTACCTGTGCCTCTAATGGGGATTTTGTCGATACATATTTGAGGTAATTTGTCAAGGTTTTTGATA
>NZ_JASJFE010000504.1:0-2858 GCF_030067735.1 Microcystis sp. M53598_WE2
CACACCCCACACCCCAAACCCCACACCCCAAACCCTGCCCCCACGAAAAACTTTTTGCCGCAAACCCTAAGTAAAAAATTTTTATCAACTTCTTGACAAAACCGGGGAGATAAATGCTAATATTAAAAAGGTCTGTCCAATGGGGATTAGCCAAGCGGTAAGGCAGCGGGTTTTGGTCCCGCCATTTCCTAGGTTCGAATCCTAGATCCCCAGTTTAGTATTTTTTATCCCTAAGCCGCCAATGGTCGAGAATATCCTTGATCAAAGCTTCCTTTAGCCAAATACGACCGATAAGCGTCAGGGGAACCGCCAGAAATAGCCCTAAAAAGCCAAAAATCGAGGCAAAAAACAACTGGGCCAACAGGGTAAAAGCGGGTAAGAGCCTGAGCGACCGCACTGTTAAAATCGGCAGCGGTGAATGACGGTCGAAATATTGAATTAACAGATAAATACTGCTGTAGAGTAGTAAAACCGCCCAGGGTTGCCAGGGAGCTTCCAGAAGGGCGATAGAAAAGGGTAAAATCGTGCTTAAAACTGGCCCGAGGTTGGGGATAAAGGTGAGAAATCCCGCGAGAATAGATTGGGAAAAAGCGAGGGGAATGCCGATCAGGGATAGACCCAGGCAACTACCCAAGGTCATAATCAACATATGACAGAAAATCCCTTTCAGCCAAGCTTTTAAATCTCGATCGCACTGTTCTAGGATCGATCGTACCCTAGAACGGTAGAAAGCAGGAAATAAACGCAGAAAACAACGGTAGTAAGCGGCAGGATCGGCGAGAATCATCAAGCCCAGGGCAACAATTAGCAGTAAGCTGAGGATAATGCCGAAAGTACCGTAAAAAATGCTTAAACCCCGCCCAGCAATTTGGTTAATCAGGGGTTGTAATTGAGCGAGCAGTGTTTTAAAGTCCGGTAAGACACTGGCCAGACTAGGATCGAGATAATCCTCAAGACTATGGACTTGTCCCCAGAGTCTTTCTATAGCTTGGGGTAATAAACTAAATAATTGGCGAAATTGTTGGACTAAAGCGGGTATAATCCCCACAAAAATACCGATAATACCAATAAAGAAGCCAAAAAGAGTGATAATTAGGGCGTAGGAACGCTTGAGGTGATGACGCTGCCACCAAGTCACAGCCAAATTTAAAATCTGAGCCAGAAGAATCGCCATCAATAATAATAAGAGAATCTGTCGAATCTGCCAGAGAATCAACAGACAAAAGACTAACAGAACTAAACCGAGGCTGCTGCCAAAAGTCATGATGAGTAAGGAGAAAAATTCCTAATCAGTTATTGTCCGTCTCCAGAGGGCAAAAACCGTGAGCAGAAAAGGAGTAAAAACCAGAATTAAAGTGTTAAGAGGACTGGGAGCGATCGATAATAAAGGGGCAAGATATTTAATTCCCAGGGAAATCAAAGCCGATATCAAGATTATTTTTATAATCAAGCCGCTCATAGATCAATGTTTAGGTGACACAAGCACTATCTTATCCCTGAACAGGTTAAAAATTGCTGAAAATGTGGAAATCATACCCCATCAGTTTTATTAATACTAGGGCGAAGTGGCTAGATTTTCTGGGGGAGGTCGGTTCAGAGGGAACAGGAAAGTGTGAGACAATAGAAAGAAAAGGCTTAGTCAAGTAACTAGAGATTTTCATTGCTAGGACTTAAGACTTAATGGCAAGGATGAATCTTGACAGCAAGATTTACCCTGTCCACCGCCCCTATCGTGCCGCCAATAGTCACCGTGATCACTTTAACTCTTTTACACCCCAGTCAAGCCACGTCCCTACAACATTGGCAATTTGACAATGATCAATCAACCATTCTCATCGGCAGGGCGCTGGATAATCATGTAGTTCTCTATAGTGCTGTGGTTTCGAGGCGGCACTTAGAAATCCGCCATAATGATGATCACGATGATTGGGAATTGGAAAATTTAGGGGCAAATGGGACGTTTGTCAATGGCAAACCGATCGAGAAAACCGCCGTCGTCGATGGTATGGTGGTTCGTTTAGCCACCTCTGGCCCGCAAATTCAAATTCGTCTCATCGATGAGGACGAGCAACCAAAATTAATCCTCAAACCCCTAGAGGCTCCTTTGGTGGGCGACCAAATCCAGCCAGAAAAGGATACTATCGCCAGCTAGAAAATATTAAATTTTTATAAAGTTTTTTCAATTTCCCTAACAAAATGTAAAAATAGATACAGAATAATAAATAAGATCTTTTCATTTGTTGTCCCTATATAGGGACGACAAGGGGGATTAAAGTCACTTTAAAGCATTGCAGGGAGTCGGTGATATGACGTTAGCCTATCGAGGAGTTAAGTACGAAAGGGATTCTCTCCCCTTGGAGATGAAGACCGGAGATATCGGCGGTAAATACCGAGGTCAAGACTGGAATCACCATTATCCTCGCCATATGCTCCAATTAGAGCCGAAACTGCATCGTCAGTATCGTGGAGTTGCCTACAGCACCCGTCCTCATCTTGCTGGGCAAGTCACCCCAAACAGTTGTCCGTTGCCCGTTGTCAAACCCCCTGTTGTTGTCCAAGAGGAAACCCTTTCTAGCATCCATCTGAACAATATTCGTCGTCGTCTGGAACGTCGTTTACAAATCGCTCAAGAGAATGGTGATGAAACCCTCGTTAATCTCTTGAAAAAAGAATCCCAAGACTTAGCCTTAAACTGCTAGATTAGCGGTTTTTCTCCACTTTCCCCTCGGTTCTGCCGGGGGGAATATTTTTGGGCGCAAAAATGCCCAAATCTTCCCCCCGCTCACTCCCAGGGCCGGCACTTTTTGATTTTAAAAAAGCCTCAAGATATTATCCAACAAGATTTTTAGATTTATTCA
>NZ_JASJFE010000281.1:0-15681 GCF_030067735.1 Microcystis sp. M53598_WE2
AGCAATGAATTGTTATCGCTTTAACTCTTGTGTCGGCAATGAATTGGCAATTAATCAGAAATTAATATAAGCAATTATTGTAGGTTGGGTTGAGCGAAACAATACTGGGTCGAAAATGGCTCAATTCGATTGTTTAAGCGAAACCCAACAACTCCAAAGGTTACTCTTTGTTGGGTTTCCTTGCGTCAACCCAACCTACGAGGCTGTTACCTTTATATGTTACATTTTACAAGTCTCCACGCGAGAGAAGAGAAATAGTACAATGTATCTCACTCCATGCTTCTTCAAGTTGAACTATCCACCCTAAACTCTCCCAGTCGTCCGGTAATTCCCTTCCTGCATCCCATGCCGGGAGGTGTCCTAGGGGTGCTTTTAGGTCAAAAGTAACATCTGTGTAGTATATCCAGCTATTATTCACTCGCCAGCCTACTCTATCTCCGAAAGCGTCCCAAACTCTTTCATTATACTCCCGCGTCCCACCGAGTTCGCGGTAGATTTTCGCCTGCACGGAAAAACCAAAGCGACCGCCACTATATTTAACCCATAATTGGTCAATGGTTCGCAAATCCTCGCAGGGAAAATTATCGATATCCTCTACCCGTAGCCATCCTTCGTTCGTTCGGTTAGCTACCTGTAGCATCACTGTCGCGGTTTCATCGTCCGCTTGCTTCCATTGCTGCCGTTTTAATAAATCTTCTAAGTTTCGATAATCGATTCCTTTGGCGCTTTTTAGTTCGATTTCTTCCAGTTTCGGTGCTGCGGGTTTCGGGGTTTCTGTTATCGTTTTCGCCGACTCGCCATTTATCGGTTCCGTTTTAGGGGACGGTGGGACGGGTTGTTGTGCTAGTTTCAGGGTAATCCGGTCATAAACTTTTAAAACCTTCGGATTCGTGGGGTCTAAGGCTAATACTCGCCTCATTAACTGTTTTGCTTCTTCTAGTCTCCCGTCCCCTTCTAAATCTAACGCTTCCTCTCGCAGTAACCCAATATCGGCGAGGGTTGCCTGTTTCGGTAACAGAATCAGATGATTTTTGTAGTTTGGTTCGACGGTGGAGTGGGGAGTCTGCGGGGGTTTGTTGTATTGTCGGTTGATTTCCGGAACTCGATGGAATAGATGATTACAAAGTCTCTCCACCGTCGCGCAATTCCTTTCCCCCTCAATTCGCAAAGCCTCCAGAAGCGCGTAGGTAAACGAACTCATTCCCAAAGCGGGAATTTGATAGGATTCTTCCCCCGGACTACAGGAAGCGATGGTAATCACTCCCTGTTGGGGTTTTCCTCCCGTGGATTTATTGCCGAATCGCGTCTCGTTACGGCAAGAGTCCAACAACAGAATGATATTATCCGCGCCGCATTTGCGTAAGCGTTGGGTGAGATAGGTGAGAGAAATGGTGGTATCTGGGAGCAATTGGGAGTGTCCATCGTGGGGAACGAGGTAATCCTGTTCCTGATGTCGTAATCCGTGGCCGCTGAAGAAAAACCAGAAGTTATCCCCCGTCTCCAACTGCGGGGACTCGAAAAATTCATGGAGGAAGATTTTTAAATTTGTGGCGGTGGGTTTCGTTTCTAGAAAAGTACCGCTAGGCGTTTTAATGGGGTCAGAATCATCGGTAAAGAGGAAAACCATGTCAAACTTGGCTTCTTCTTTACAATAGCGAAACATAGCCTTCGCGTCTTCGATGGCGCAATCTAGCTTGTTAAAGTGTCCCTGTTTATAGGCTGTAATGCCGATGATAAATGCCCAGTTCGCCATTAGTCTGCGGTCGGTGTGTTTTTCTCGTCTCGCTTGAATTTTAGGGTTAATCCGCCTTTGGTGCCGGTCTTAATCCCCGTCCCTAATAATTTTACTTCACCTTCTCCGGTAATCTCTACGCAAAGCTCTACTTCATCGAGTTTAAAACCGGTTTGTTGGTTGACCTGTTTCTGTGCTTGATTGAAGACTTTGCCGATAAGCTGGAGAAAATGGGATAGTTCTGTCTCTAGCTTCTCTATGCTCACTTTTACGCCGCGAGTCGCAGCTTCGGTGATAATTTTCCTCGTGTCCCAGGGATTGTCATAGGTGTCGTTTCCTTTGGCATCTTTATCGGGGGTGACGGGGGTATCTTCTGCGGTGATAATCCAAATGGTTTCTTCTGGCATAGCGCTCTCGTTTTTCGGCAATGGTTCTCCTTTATTATTCTAGTTACCCATTGCTAACTCACCTATAGAGATAGGGGTTAATAGTCCCAAAAAAGGGGGTTTAAATACCCCCAAAGCTCATAAGTTTTATGTTTTAGAATATTGGTTTTAAACCGTTTCTACCAAGGGACGGGTTAACTTATCCAACTGTTGGGTTAACAGACTCAGGAATAAACCCACATCGGTGACGATACCGACGGATTCTACAGAACCTCGATCGCTTAATTTTGTCACCACGGCCGGGTTAATATCAACACAGACCATTTTCACCCCCGCCGGTGTCATATTGCCCACACCGATGGAATGGAGCATACTAGAGAGCATGAGAATCATGTCTGCACCTTGAATCAAGCGCGAATATTCTTCCTGTGCTTTAATTAAATCCATCTCCGTATCCGGAAGCGGACCATCATCGCGAATTGAACCGGCCAAACTGAAGGGGACATTATTCTTGACGCATTCATACATTACGCCTTTTGTCAATACCCCGGCCGATACAGCTTTGGCGATGCTGCCGTGGCGACGGATGAGGTTGATAATCTTGAGGTGGTGACGATGGCCGCCGCGCACGGGGATGCCTTTCTGCATATCTACCCCTAAAGAAGTACCCATGATCGCCTGTTCCATGTCGTGAACTGCGATCGCATTTCCCCCCAGTAAAGCGTGAACGTAACCATCGCGGATTAAACGGGAGAGATGTTGCGCTCCTCCAGTGTGAATGACCACCGGACCTGCCGTTACTGCCACTTTACCGCCCTGGTCGCGAATTTTACGCATTTCCCAGGCAATCTGCTCGACGGTTAACTCGACTCGGCGCTCGCTGGAAACCCCCGCACCCATAAAGGTAAATTCCTGGGTGCTGTTGCGTTGTTCCCTGGATTCCGCCTGTCGGATAGTACGGATGCCCTCAACTCCCACCATAACGCGATCGCCAGCTTTTAAATCCCGCAGCAGAGTACATTTCGCGGTTTTGCCTTCCGGACCTTCAGTGACGACGATGGCTGCATCCATGCGTTGATTTTCCACCCGCACCCATTCACAGCTAACCCGCACTTCCGTGGGATAAATGGTGCTGACATAAAAATCATCGGGAGCGACCCCATCTTGTGCCACCACTGCGGTATTGACATCACAGATTTCTTGGGGACGAGCGGCCGCACCGAGGTCGATCAATTGTACCATGATCTCCTCCATTACCTCGTGAGAGGGTGCAGAAACGCGCACTTCGGCCGAGGAGGTACTTTGGCGCTCAATCCCTAAGGTGAAGTTTAAAACCTTGAAGCTGCCCCCATTTCCTACCACAACATCGAGAGCTTTATTCATAATTCCCGCGTCGAGCAGATGACCTTCTAGCTGGAGAATGCGACTTTCAATGGTGACATTAGCGTGATGGTCTGGAATTAAGGGTTCGGTGGTACGCAGGGTTAAACATTTAGCGGCTCCCCCTGCTTTTAAGAACTCCGTCAGGGGAGTTTGTACCACTTCAAACCCTTTTGACGCTAACTTATGTTGTAAATCGTCACTAATTTTATTCATGACGATTACTTCACCGATATTCACAGCATTACAAGCAAAGTTAACCGCATCGGCTTCTTCAACGATAATGCGTTTTTCTTCGGGAATTTTTAACTCAATTAACCGATTAGAATAGGCATCAAAAGCATCAGGATAGTAGAGGAGATAACCGCCACTAAGGGGACAAAAACAGGTATCAAGGTGATAAAAACGTTCATCGATTAAACGTAGGGATAAAACCTCGATATCGAGCCATTTAGCGATTAAAGGGTGGGAATCTAACTCAGTTCTGAAGCCATATCCTGCCCATAACCAACGTCCTTCCCGATCTAATAGTGCGTCTCCTGCACCTTCAAAGGGTAAATCTTTTGGCAGTTCGTGAACCGTAAAACCGTTATCTTCAAACCACTGCTTAAAATAGGGTTCTTCTCCCTGTCTTTCTTTGTGTAAAAAGCGACTGAGAACGACTATTTTTTCCAGAACTAAACCTGCATTAGCGGTAAAAACCATGTCAGGCCAGCCTTTTTCTGGTGTGACTAAATCCACGAGCGCCCGATCTTTGAGAACATGATAAAGCTGCTGCCATTGTTGCCTAGCTTTTTCCTGGGAAGATTTGTGAATGTTGCCCTCCATCCAAGGATTAATCACATAATCCACATCGTAATGATCGGGAGAACACATCAAAAAGCGAATAGTTTCAGTCATATTTTTTGACAATGAATATTCAGTATAAGTAGTCTGGAGATAAGTTTAGACCAATCTTCCATTATACTCTACTTTGCGTCGAAATATCACAGACTTAAGATTAGGACAATTCCTGCGCCACAAGCTAAAAACAGCCTGATTTTAGCCGATAACTGACGGGGAAGCTGTTAAGTATTTAAATTGCTTGTGGAGATGAGGCAAGAGGCAACCCCCCCCGATGTCGGGGGGTGGGGGAGATTCAGCTGCTCTAAGGATAGGCGGTTAAAATGGGTCTTAGCTTAGAAGCTTAAATCATTGTAAATCCTGATGTTTAAATAACCCCATAAATTTCGATTTGCGTCCGTGTTCCTTAATTAAACTTTCTCGATAAGTTTGCCATTCTTCCCGTCTTCCCGACATATAAAAGGCATTACGAGCTTTTTTTAGCCATTTAATCGCTTCTTCGTAGCGATCAGCCTTTTTTTCGTCGAGTATCTTTTCCGCAGGAGGACGTGCGTGATCGATCACCCAGTTAGGATCGACGGTAGCAGCCGCATCCATTATCCGCCAAATTAGGTGAGACTGCACATAGGAATTATCAGAAACGACTTTAATTGCATCTCTAACTAAATTTTCGTGGAGAAATATATCAATTTTAGCCTCTGTGGAACGTCCACCGCTAAACTCGCGCAAGTAATCTAACAAGTCTAATTTTAAATCGGGCCAATCTTCCCCCGCTAAAGACTCAATTTTTTGGTAATGGGAAAAGGAAGGTTGGTCTTGAAATGCCTTAATTCTAGCAGCCAAAGCTATATCTATATCCCCTAAAGATTGCGCTAGTTCACTTGTCCAGAGAGCTAATTGATAATAATAATTACCTGGAAAATTTAGACCAGTTCGAGCAATTATGAGAGCGGATTCTGGTGCGGATTCATCCCGTAAAGCTTTGGCAAAAAAGAAGGCTTCATCGTTTTTAGTTATCATGTTTTTTGCCGATGCAATCGCTTCGTCAATGCGATCAAGATAGACTAACTTAGTTAGGTATTCTACCACTTGTCCTGAAGCTAAAGCTAGATTCAAATACTCCTGATCTTTTTCCTGCTGCTCGAAAATTTCTAAGCGAATAGAAGTCAATGTTTGGGCATAATTGGGGATATTCCCTGACCACATTTCTGAAAAATTAGCCGATTCTCCCCGTAAAATCTTCTCTAAAACTGGATCGTCCCATCCCTGTTGTAAGGCCGCTAAACTCATCTCAAAATCGGCACTCCATTCATGCTGCCATTGCTCCATTTTTTCCCTTAAATCTTGCTTTTCTTGGGGATTAAATTCTTTACTTAAAATTGCCCCAGTTAAAACTCGATCGATTCTGGCACTTAAATCATCATTGACAGCACCGTAATCTTCTAAATTATCCCATTCCTCGATACAGGCGCTAATAATTGCTTCTAAAATAGCGATCGCATTATCCGGTTCTCCCTTTTGATAATAATCTTGGGACTCATCCACTAGGGCATAAATTTCATTAGAAATTGGATCTTCTTCGTAGTAATCTTCTTCGATCGCTCGCAGGGATTGCCGCAGTTCATTACGGACAGTATTACGATAAGCTTTGACATTAATAGTTATCTTCCCTCCCGCTTTATTAACTGGGGTAGCTGGCAATAAAAACTTATCAATTGTCTCGATAATTTCTGGGTGTTTAGCCACTAAATGATTAAGTAATTTTCTTAATTTACTTTCATCGATTGGTGTCAATAACTCCTCTAGGGAGGCTTTTTTAATAATTAATTCTGGTTGACGAGAACAGGTTAATAAAACCGCCACAATATGCTTACACCAACCCTCGTAATCGTAGGGACAGGAACAGGAGACATTCTCAAGATTATCTTGGTTAAAATCCATGGCAACTCGATAGGGTTTAACCTCACTACCACTCACTAAAGCTTGTAGATTTTGCCCCCGTTGCCAAAGAGAAATAACTGCACCGCTATCGTAATAATATTGACCGCGCTGATAGGAAGCATTGGTGCTATTTTGCCGGATAATTTTTTCATTGATAGGAGGAATAGTCATAGTCAGAAAAGGAGAGGATTGGGTGATAAAATCTTGTCTGTGTCAAGAAAACTGCCAGCACCGAGACAGACCACTGCATCAGCAACCGAGTCAACTTATCTTCAGTTTAGCCTAAATGTGCTATAGTAAAGACAGTATGGAAATTAAAAACATTCCTCTGTCCCAAATTCGTCGTCCTTTACCGCGACAAACCGATCCCGAAAAAGTTAATCAGTTGATGCAATCGATCGCTGAGGAGGGATTACGAGAACCGATCGATGTTTTGGAGGTGGATGGTAACTACTACGGTTTTTCCGGTTGCCATCGCTTTGCCGCTCATCAGCGTCTCGGTAAAGAAACAATTCTCTGTCGAGTTCGTCGCGCCCCTAAATCCGTTTTAGCTAAACACATCGCTTAAGCTGAGAAGTCCCATGAATGAGTCCTTATATAAATATCATCGGCAAAAATTAGAGCAGTTAATGGCAGAAATTGGCTGTAAAAATCTGGAAGAATTGAGTCGGTTATCGGGTCTATCTTCTTGGCAATTGCAGAGAGTTCGCCATGGTTTAATCGCCAAATTATCCTCTGAATCTTTGGTGAAATTAGCTAATGCGCTGCAGCTGCCAGTTAGCGATCTTCTCGCTCATTTTCAAATCCCGACGATGGGGACAGAGGATCGTTCAGGGGAATCAAAAATTCTCGAACAAGAGTATCAGAATTTACAGCAAAAATTAGACAAGCAAAAAGAAGAATTAGCCGCAGAATTTCAACGTCAAAGCATCGAAGCGATCGAATCTTGGTTAGTTCAATGGCCCACGGCCGAGGCCGTTGCCCGCAAAAATCCCGACCTAGCAGCCGTCAAAATCCTCTCCCTAGTTAAACCGATTATGCAGTTACTGGAGCGCTGGGGAGTGCAACCAATTGACAGTGTCGGTGATCATGTGAGTTATGATCCGCAAATCCATCAATTGATCGATGGTCAAGCAGCAATCGGTACACCCGTTCTAGTTCGTTATCGGGGCTATCGTCATGGGGAAAAACTACTTTATCGTGCTAGAGTGAGTTTAATTAAAGTAGAAATGCCGGAAATTCAACCAGCAGAAACAGAAAATGTCACCGCTTAAAGTGATAATTCTTCCAGAGCTTTAGTGCTGTGAAAAATTCCCCCGTGGTCTGCTTTTATCGAAAAAATTGGGTCTAAAACCTCGCCTTAAGACGAAAAGTTTTTGGAGCGGGACATAAATCCCCATTACAAAACTAATGGCGGCTTGATAACCGCCCCCTGAACGGTTAAAATGAGATTATGAGTGATTCGGAGAAAAAAATATGTCATACTACGATGACTGTTTTGACCACATTACTGATCCTGTTCAACGGAATTCTGTTCGCCAGCAATGGTTACAGATGCTTGACGGAGGTTTATCTGTTGCCGATGTTAGGATGCTCCTAGATAAGTACCCAGATTTTCGGTTTGCGATTAGTAAGTGGATTTCCACCGTTTTTCCTAAGAGTCTCGGTTTTAGTTATGATACAATGGACAGGTTAAAAGATTTTGTTGCTACTTTGCCTGAGTTTAAAGATGTATTTGATAAGTATGTTTCTAACCTTGTTTCACGAGATGGTCGAGAGTCGGAACTTAAAAAACTTGCAACTATATTTCCTCAGTTTAAAAAACTAGCTGAACAGTACATAAAAAGTCTTGAAGAGACTAAAAAATGGCTGAGAGAACTACAAAAAAGAGAACACGAAGAGGCAATGATAGAATTTAACTATTATCAGCAGAAAGCGGCAGAGGAACAGTATAAATTGGCCCTTTATGATCCACCTCAGTTCTTTTAGTACGAGTCATATCTTTCAGGTTCACCCCTACAGTTCTAAAATCTAAAATCCTAGCCGTAGGTTGGGTTGAGCAATAATAACTTTTGTCTGTCAAATATTAGCGACGCTTAAGCAAAACCCAACCACACCAATATCGTCAAGAATGTTGGGTTTCGCTCAAACCATTGAATTGAGCAGTTTTCTCCTAAGTATTAAATCGCTCAACCCAACCTACAAGCTGAAGAATAATAACTCAATTTGTATCTGTGCTACTTTGAAAATATGAAAGCAACGATCCGAAACGTTAAAATTAGCGAAATCCCCACAGCGATCGAGCAGTTAGGTTTGTCCGCTCATGCGTGTGTCGATTTCACAATCGAGAATCATGAGATGACGGGGAACGAACAGGACGAAACCACCCAAACCTTGATGGAAGTGGTGAATGAAATTCGTGCTTATGCCAAGAGTCAGGGATTGACTGATGAGAAGTTGGAAGAGCTTTTAGTAGATGAATCGTGAACCCATTGTTATCGATACGAACGTCTTTATAAGCTTCGCCTTAAGCAGTACGACAACACCAGCTTTGGCTGTAGAATACGCGATTAATAACTTTATTATTCTGCAAAGTCCCGCAACCATAGGCGAGTTGGTCACAAAACTTCTTCTCCCAAAGTTCGAGAGGTACATTACACTGGAGCAGCGCCGACAACTGCTAGTAAGAATTTTGGAAATTTCGCTGCTGATTAGACCTACTGACCACACTGAAATTTGCCGAGATCGAGACGATAATAAATTCCTAAATCTGGCAACCAGTGGGGAAGCACGCTATCTCATTACTGGTGACAATGATTTGCTTATACTGCAACGCTATGGGAAAACAGAGATCGTTACACCAAGGGAATTTTTAAAAATTGTTCGGCGGTGAAGTACAAAAAATCCAGTTTGAGTGAGATGATCGAAAGAACAACATCGATATGGAAAAACACGGGATAGACTTTAATTTTGCCAAGACAAGTGACTTAAGCAGTAGGTTGGGTTGAGCAATAATAACTTTTGTCTGTCAAATATTAGCGACGCTTGAGCAAAACCCAACCACACCAATGTCGTCAATAATGTTGGGTTTCTAACTGGGATTGGTGCGTTACGCTAACGCTAACTTTTATCTCATCGGTAAAGATTGCAATCCAAAACAAAGACCTTGACAGACTCTTGTTAGGAAATTTAAGTCTAAAGTAGCGATTGTATCCCGATAACTATGATAATAGGGATTACGCATATTAGCCGTATCTGTCACCATAATTGCCGAATAACCGCGACTCCAAAAAGGAGAATGATCGCTGCGTCGAGTATCGGGGACGATATAACCTCCAAAAATTACCGGCAACCACTCGCAGGGAGTCTGATTTTCTCGCAGGACTCGACTGAGAAAAATTAAATCCTTGCGGGTTTTGAGATTGCCAATCAAAGCGATAAAATCCCCAGTGTTGGGGTAAAAATATTCTAGAAAAGCTGGATATTTTTGGGAATGGGGATTTTTATCACAGTAACCGAGCATTTCTAAGGATAACATTAACCTTAAATCCTGCTTAGTTTGTTTTAATTTTTCTGCGTAGGCAATGCTCCCCAGTAATCCGTATTCTTCTAGATCGAAGGCAATTAAACGAATTGGATAATTAGCCTGATTCTCCCCAAAAAACCTCGCTAATTCTAATAATACCGCTAATCCCGTGGCGTTATCGTCAGCCCCCGGCGACCCCGGCACCGTGTCATAATGAGCGCCAATTAAAATCGGAGGTTTTTGACTGTTGTTAGGCAAATCCAAGATTAAATTTTCGTAAACTTTTCCCTGAAATGAGAAAAAATGTGATTCAACTTTTCCCCAATTGCCTAACTCTTGCCGCAGGTATTCTCGCACATAAAAATGTCCTTGACTAGAGAAAAAAGGGTTTCTTTCTCGGACAATTTGTTCTAGGTGTTGGCTTAAGCGATCGCTAAGAAGATCAAACATTGATAGCAGCAGATAATTTAATCAAAAGAGCCAATGGATAGAGAAACTGAGGGAAAAATCGGGGAGAATAATAATTGTTAATTATAAAATATTCTGTGGAGCTAAAATCATGACAAATCTCCAGTGGACTAGCTATGATTGTATCGTTGTCGGGGCGGGATTAGCGGGATTAATCGCCGCGCGTAATCTCCAGAGGCGAGGTCATCAAGTTCTGGTGATCGAAGCGCGAAATCGTTACGGTGGTAGAATGTCTGGTCAATATCTCCCCTCCGGACAGTGGATCGATCGAGGTGGTCAGTGGGTGGGTCCAACCCAAGAGCGTTTTTTAGCTCTCCTCGACGAGTATAAAATACGTCGTTTTCCCTCTCCCAATCAGGGAAAAACCGTCCTAGTCTTTAACAACAAACGCTATGAATTCAATGGTTTTTTTCAAGGTTTCCACGAGGGAGAAGCACCAGATATCGGCCCGGCAGAATGGCAAGATGCGATGTCAGCATGGGCGCGTTTTCAAGAACTAACCAAAACCCTACCTTCAGGTTATCCCCAAAGCAACGATCACACCAAAAAACTAGACAGTAAAACTTTTGCCCAGTGGATTGAAGAAAACACCAGCACAGATTTTGGTCAATGGTATTTTGCTTATATGGCGCGTGCAGTGGGTTTTCTCGGGCCGGCCGAACCCAACCAAGTCTCACTACTGCACGTTCTTTGGGGACAAAATTGCGCCCCTCAGGCCGAACATCCAGAAGCCGAACTGATCCATGGCGGAGCGGGACAAATTCCCGACAAGATCGCGGCGGAGTTAGGAGAGCGAATTCGACTGGGGGAACCGGTTTTTCGCCTTAATTACGACTCGGCCGGCGTGACCGTAGAAACCAGCCAGAACACTTTTACCGCCAAATTTGCCATCATTGCCATGCCGCCCCATCTTGCCGGCCGCATTATTTATCATCCCCCGCTGCCACCCCAGCGAGAACAACTAACCCAACGAGTACCGATGGGATGCTGCGCTAAAATCCTGATTTCCTACGAGCAACCTTTCTGGCGAAAACAGGGACTAGCGGGAGTTGCTCAGGGGAATTGTCAATGGTTGGAACTCTGTGCTGATAGTTCCGATCCCGAAACCGGCGTCGGGGTAATCGCCACCTTTGTGGTTGGCGATCGCTATAGTCGTTGGCGCTCGATGAGTAGTCCGGCGCGCCGTGCCGCCGTCCTCTCGGATTTAGCTATTTATTTCGGTCAAGAGGCCCTTTTCCCGATCAGTTACGATGAGGTGGATTGGCCCGGGGATCCCTGGACTGGTGGCGCATATTCCGCTTTTATGCCCCCCGGAGTCTGGACAAGTTTCGGCGAGGCTCTTTTTACTCCCGTCGGACCGATTCACTGGGCCGGCACAGAAATGGCTGATCGCTGGCCGGGATTTTTTGAGGGAGCGATCCGCACCGGTGAGGCAGCGGCCGATCGAATCGCCTTCCTTTTGCGGGAAAAATGAGCATCTACAGGGCTACGCCACCTTTTAGTCCAAAAAAGTCATCATAGTCAATTTTCGTGGATAATAGGGCATAAAAATCCTAAATCATCACTATTTCGCCCTGGTAATGTTCGACGAAATATTGGACACGATGACGATATTCTTTAATTGTCCGATCGACCCATTCCCGCTGCTCACTGTTAGCATAGATATGCACTAAAGGTTCTCCGGCATCGGGTAAAATCAATACCCAGTCATCATTAAGGGGATTAATCACCTTGACTCCATCGATCAACTCTAGATTATCGGTAGCGTGAGTTTCCACCAGATAGCGCATCAAGGATCCCTTGACTTTCCAAGGACAACGCACCGCCGTATTCTTATTGTAAATGCGCGGTAACTCGGCCCGCACCTGAGCTAGAGAACGTTCCTGAATGGTTAACATCTCCAAAAGTTTCGCCACGCTGAACATGGCATCGAAACCGGGATGTAATTGCGGAAAAATAAAGCCAGTTTGCCCAGAGCCTCCTAAAACCACATTAGGATTGGTTTGACATCCTTCCATTAAAGCGCTAGGACTGGCTTTTGTCCGCACCACCCGGCCATCGTGACGACGTGCGATCTGTTCCACGGCACTAGAAGCATGAACCGGCACTACCACTGTACCGCGAGGATGGGCGGTCAGAATTGTATTCACCATTAGAGCAGTTAATTGTTCCCCGCGAATCGATAAACCACTCTCATCGACGAGGACTAATTGTTCCCCGTTGGCCGAAACCTGTACCCCTAAGTTCGCTTTCAGGGCCTCCACCACATGGCCCAATTGATGGATCAGTAACTCTCTTTCCTGCATGGAAAGGGCATTCTGACGTAAACTGGCATTGAGAACCACGGCATCACAGCCAAATTTGGCCAGTAATTCTGGTAAAATTGCCCCTGAGACTCCGTAGGCGTAATCAATGACGATTTTGGAACCACTATTGCGAATAGCCTCTACATTTAGCTGAGTTTCAAAGGTTTTGCGGTAATTATCGAGAATATCAGCCGGATAGGACATACTGCCGATTTCCTGCATTCCCACCCGTCGCAGATCTTCTTTGAAATAGGCCCCTTCGATTTTCTTTTCCCTCGCTTTGGAAACATTAATCCCTTTTTCGTCTAAAAACTCGATTAAGAGAAAATCCGGGCGATCGGGATGAATACGAACGTGAATGCCACCGACTACGTTTAATTTAGCCACTAAAGTCCTGGAAATCGGTAAAGCATTCGCTTGTAGGTTTTGGATATTAACTCCCACGGACATTAAACCGGCAATCAGCGATCGACTGACCATGCGCGAGACACTACGTTGATCCCGGGAGACGATTACCGTTGACCCCGGTTTCAGAATGGAACCGTAGGATGCCCCCAGTTTAACGGCGAATTCGGGCGTGATATCGATGTTAGCGAGGCCCGATACTCCTCGTTGACCAAAGAGGTTTTTATGGGCAGTATTTCCCCAAATCAGGTTAATATTGAGGATGGCTCCCGATTCGATCTGTTTACTCGGCCAGACTCTGACCCCGGAATTGATCTGCGCTTCTTCTCCCACGATCGATAATTGTCCGATCACCGCACCTTCGTGTACCTGGGCCCGTCGATCGATTCTGGTTCCCCTAGCGATCGTACAAGCGGCTAAATTGACCTCATCCCCGATCACCACACCATTCCAGAGGATGGGACGTTTCAGATCGGAACCAGCACCGATGGTGACATTATCGCCGATAACCGAACCCCTCTCGATCAGAACATTTGCACCAACGCGGCAATGATTGCCGATCATGGCCGGGGCCTCAATGTGGGCGCTAGGATCGATATAGGTATTAGTACCGACCCACACCCCGGGGGATTTTTCTCGATAGGGAAATTCTAGGTTAACTTTGCCGGATAAAGCGTCGTATTGCGCTTCTCGGTAGGCCTCCAGATGACCGACATCGCACCAATAACCATCGGCCACATAACCATACATAGGTTCGCCCCTTTGCAGCAGCAGCGGAAACAAATCTTTAGAAAAGTCGGCTTCTTCTTTGTAGGGGAGATAATCAAGGACTTCTGGTTCGAGAATATAGGTTCCGGTGTTGACAGTATCGGAAAAAATCTCGCTGGTGGATGGTTTTTCGATAAAACGGCGAATTCTGCCTTCTTTGTCGGTAATCACTACCCCAAATTCGATCGGATTGGCAACCCGCGTCAGGACGAGGGTTGCTTTCGAGTTTTTACTTTTATGGAATGCGATCGCTTTTTGCAGGTCAAAATCGGTGATACTATCGCCACTAATCACCAGAAAGGTATCATCTAACCATTCGGCAATATTTTTCACACATCCTGCGGTGCCTAGGGGTTGATCCTCCTCCACAGCGTAGGTGATTTTTACCCCAAAGTCGCTGCCGTCTTGAAAGTAGTCGCGCATGACATCGGGGAGATAGTGCAGGGTGGTGATAATTTCGGTAATGTCATGCTTTCGCAGTAAATTAATAATATGTTCGGCGATCGGACGGTTGAGAATCGGAACCATCGGTTTGGGAAGATCACAAGTAAGCGGACGTAATCTTGTCCCTGAACCACCTGCCATTAGTACCGCTCGCATAACTTCCTCCCAAGGCTATCTTTTCGCCGTTTTTAAATAGTTTTTGCAAATTATGGCTTTAGTTTTCCTATCTCGATCGAGCTAGTTCCTAACCGGCATTCTAACACTGTCTCCCGGATTCAGAACAATATTTTCTTTTCCCAGGCCAGCAAAACCAAAGCTTAAAATAGGAGATGTGAATTGTCTAAATCTAAGGATGAGATGGCATGAGACTCGTTGTTTTTATCTTAATAATTGTTTATGGTGCCGGTGGTTGGAAATTCTGGAATGGATACAGAAGCACTAATTTTAGTTCCAGTTTACCCAATCGTTTAGCTCTAACACTGTTCTGGCCGCTTCTGTTGGCTGTTAATCCCGCCTATCGCAAGAATTTTAAAAAAGCCCTCAAGGGCAAATAAAATTAACATACTGCCAAGGTTGTGGCCATAAAACAGAAAGTAGCTGGGTGTCGATGGCAATCAACAGTTTAGCCATGGATGGCTTATCATGGTTAGGGAAAAAAGGGGTCGTAGCTCAGTTGGATAGAGCGAGTGCCTCCTAAGCACTAGGCCGCCGGTTCGATCCCGGCCGATCCCGCCTTTTTCAGTGAACAGTAAACAGTGAAAAGAGACCGGGAAACTGCTATTTATAGCGCTTTTCACGTTATTGAGGTATCGACCAGTTTTGCCAACAAAGGACTTAAGCTCCTTGCCCATGCCTCATTCTGATGAAAACTGCTATAGCGTTCATTATCAAAATATCTACGGGCTTAATTAAGCCCGTAGGCACGGCTACGGGCAACTTCTAGAGGTTAGGCTTGATCGCTTCTGTTCTCGTTAATCTGTCGGATGATTTCAATCATTTGAGCGTGTCGATCATCCATTCTCTCTAGATGCCGGTAAAAATCGGCTTGAGTCTCATAAAAATCTGATTGTGCGCTTGCTATTCGAGCTAGGTAATCGTAAAGCCCTTTTTTCTCCTGTTTCCGTTCTTCGCGGTCACTAGCGACGGCATCAGCTAGGGCTTGAATAGCGCGAGCGTTCGATTCCACTATTTTCTCGATCCGCTCTAATCTGTCTTCTGACATTTTGGTAAACTCCTAATAGACTAATTTCTTGTCCCCCACCGATGCCCGTCGGATGGCGGAATAATACTAAATCCGTTGAGTATAGGCTATATATCAGGACAGGCGAACGGCAAAAGGCAAAAGGGGGAATAAATAACCAGTTTTTAATAACCGGATTTAGTATCACTCAAAACTTAAAACTGATCACTGATAACTGATCACTGCTATTTATCTTCTCATTCTGCCCTTAACTTGATACCAAAGCCTTCTTAAACGTAGAT
>NZ_JASJFE010000799.1:0-3847 GCF_030067735.1 Microcystis sp. M53598_WE2
AGAATCGTCGTTCAAAACCTTGCGTCTTCATCGGCCCGCGTCCTGTAGGGGCGAAGCATTCGGACAATAACCTATCGGTGAAACCGTAGATTTTCTATCCGAATGCTTCGCCCATACTTTTTCAGCAAGTCCTAGCCATTCTTGGTGGTTTAACCCCCAATTAAATAAAAGATCTGCGATTCCAAGACATACGGAAATTAGGGATATTCTCGCTAATAAAATCTGCAAAGATATCGGAATACCACTAATCAAATAAATCGTTCATCAGTCTTGATGTCAAATATCAGTATCTGGCGAAAACAGATAAAGATTTTGAGCAGATTCGGGGAGATGAGCGGTTTCAATCATTGCTAAGTTAAGTAAATAAAAAAAGAGATAACTATCTATGTCGAAAGCAATCCCATCATCACAGTTAGGCGATAATAACTCTTAAGTTCCAACTTTCTATCCTAATCAGGAGACCGATTGCTATGACACTGGCAAATACCCACCTAAAAATCGAAAATCTCGCTCATTATATCATAAAAATCACAAAAAATACTTAATTTAATAAGACAACTAAATAATTGTTTAATCAGTAATTCTTGAGGAAATCTAAAATCAGAACCCAACCGGCAAAAAAAGTGAGAGAATAAAAACATAGTTCAGAGAGTAGAGGCTGTCAAGACAAGCTTTCCAGTCGTAAAATCCATAATTCTTGCTGGGTGAGGGCCGATAACTAACTTTCAAAAAAGCAGAATTCAATTTAGTAGAAAAAAATCGCAACAATCTGTCAATCCACTGAAAAAAGAGAGAAAACTTATGTTTTGTGAACAATGCGAACAAACCGCTAGTGGTAATGGTTGTCATCAGTGGGGAGCCTGTGGAAAAAGTCCCGAAGTCAACGCCGTTCAAGACTTATTAGTTTATTGTCTGCGGGGATTAGCATCGGTGGTTTTAAAAGCCAAAGAAGCGGCAATATCTACTCGCGAAGCCGATATTTTTACCTGCGAGTCGCTTTTCGCCACCATGACCAATGTGAACTTCGATCAAAGACGTTTTACCGATTATATTCAGCGTTGTTTAGAGATTCGGGAAAATTTAAAAGCACAATTGGGATCGGTGGAATGGTCTGCACTTGCTAACTATCAGCCTAATTTTAATGAGAGCCTAGTCAGCCAAGGTCAAGAAGTATCCTTAGAACTAATTGAAAAAGTACAAGACCTCGATATTTTTTCCCTAAAGTTAACCGCTATCTACGGAGTTAAAGGTCTTGCTTCCTATACTTTCCACGCTCAGGAATTAGGTCAAGAGGATGACTCAGTTTATCAGGTTATCCAAGAGACTTTAGCGGCAATTGATCGCAGTGATTTAAACCTGAATGATTGGGTGGCAATCTGTCTAAAAGTTGGGGCAGCAAACCTGCGGGCCATGGAATTATTAGATCAAGGTCATACCGAAACCTACGGTCATCCCATACCGACAAATGTTCCCTTAAATCCGCGTCTAGGTAAAGCCATTTTAGTCTCCGGCCATGATATTAAACAATTAGCGGCTTTACTGGCACAAACTACCAATACTGGGATAACAGTCTATACCCACGGAGAATTATTACCCGCCCACGGTTATCCAAAACTAAAAGAAAAATATCCCCATCTCTACGGTCATTATGGCACCGCCTGGCAAAATCAAACTAAAGAATTTGCTAAGTTTCCGGGGGCAATAGTTTTAACTACTAATTGTCTCATGCCCCCCCACGAAAACTATGAAAGTAAACTCTTTACCCTCGGACCTGTGGGTTATGCCCATATTAACCGCTTAGAAACAGTGGACGGTGCGATCGATTTTAGTCCCGTGATTGCTAAAGCGCAGTCATTGCCCGGATTTACTGAAATAAGCGAACCTCGGCAGGTAATGGTGGGATTTGCCCACAATACCGTTCTCAGTGTCGCTGATACGGTGGTTAATGCCCTTAAACAGGGTAAAATCCGTCACTTCTTCCTAGTTGGGGGCTGCGATGGGGCAAAACCCGATCGCAATTACTACACCGAATTTGTGGAACAAGTCCCCGAAGATTGCATCGTTTTAACCCTTGCCTGTGGAAAATTCCGCTTTTTCGACAAACAATTAGGTAGCATCGAAGGATTACCCCGGCTAATGGACGTGGGACAATGTAACGATGCCTATAGTGCCA
Organism: Microcystis sp. M53598_WE2; assembly: GCF_030067735.1. Taxonomy (NCBI): domain Bacteria; kingdom Bacillati; phylum Cyanobacteriota; class Cyanophyceae; order Chroococcales; family Microcystaceae; genus Microcystis; species Microcystis sp. M53598_WE2. The sequence continues at coordinate 2,174 of NZ_JASJFE010000799.1, forward strand.
TCAAAATCGCCCTAGGATTAGCCAACGCTTTTAACGTCAGTGTCAATGAGATTCCCCTCTCCCTAATTATCTCTTGGTACGAACAAAAAGCGATCGCTGTACTGCTCACCCTGCTACATCTAGGTATGCAAAATATCCGTCTGGGACCAACTTTACCGGCATTTATCTCCCCTAACGTCCTCAAATTCCTCTCCGATACCTATCATCTGCAGCCGATTACCACCCCCGCAAAAGACTTAGCCGATTGTCTAGGTTAAAACTTTCTGTAAAAATCCCACCCTTGGCCACAAATTGTGGCCTATGGGAAGGAGAGGGATATTATCCTCAAGGAGAATAATTTTTATGTCCGTAATCACTTTAAGCATTGATGGCAAAGATGTAGCGATCGAAGCAGGTTCGCGAGTTCTCGCAGCCGCTAGTCAGGTAGGAATAAAAATTCCTGCCCTCTGTCATCTCGATGGGGTTTCCGAAGTGGCTGCCTGTCGCTTATGTTTGGTAGAAATTGAAGGTATTAATAAATTATTACCTGCCTGTGTAACGGAAGTGGCGGAAGGAATGGTGGTTCACACCGATACCCCAAAACTGAAAGAATATCGCCGCATGACAGTGGAATTATTATTCGCTGAAGGCAATCACGTTTGTGCGGTTTGTGTGGCTAATGGTAACTGTGAATTGCAAGATTTAGCCATCGAAGTGGGTATGGATCATAGTCGTTTTCCCTACCGTTTTCCCAAGCGAGAAGTGGATATTTCCCATCATCTTTTTGGTATCGATCATAATCGTTGTGTTCTCTGTACCCGTTGTGTGCGAGTCTGCGATGAAATTGAAGGGGCGCACGTTTGGGATCTGGCTTATCGCGGCGAAAAAGATAAAATTATCGCGGGAATGGATCAGCCTTGGGGCAGCGTTTCTGCCTGTACTTCCTGCGGCAAATGTGTTGCCGCTTGTCCAACCGGGGCGATATTCCGCAAGGGTTCCGCCGTTTCTGAAAAAGAGGAAGATCGCTCGAAGTTGGAATTTTTAGTTAATGCTAGGACTCAACACCAATGGACGCGTTAAAGTAATCAATGGAGGGTGATAGTGATCGATGGGCGCATTTAGATATCTACGAGCAGAAACTAACCGCCAAGGTAAGGGAGGAATATGATCAGATTATGGATAATAATCAAGATATCCTAGGGATTGCTGCCCAATACGAAATATCGGAGATCGATATCCGACGCGCCAAGGATTATGCTTTTGGATCGGGAGTGTCTCGATATCAATTTTTTCCCGAAGGTTTAATGGTAGCAGCTTGGCGAAGACTCGCTGGCGCTCAAGGGAATAATCTTGATCAGATGTTTCTCAATCATGAAATCTACGAATCTGACTTAGTGATTAATCGAGGTTTTTCGCAGCAACAAGCGCATTTACTGGCACAAAAACAATATCCTTGGTCTGATTCAATTCAGCAAACAAGATAATTATGACCACATCACCCGAATCGCAATTTCTACAAGCCCTAGAAATGTGTCAGTCTCTCTCCAATTTGACGGCGCAATTTTCTAGTATTCCTTGTCGGATAATTGAAATTTTGTCTGATATTAGTCAAGAGCCTAGGGTTTTGTATTCGCTCTTAATTAAATATTCTAGAGAAGTGGATTCCGCTTTAGTTGCCCTAGATATTTATGCCAA
>NZ_JASJFE010000321.1:0-1283 GCF_030067735.1 Microcystis sp. M53598_WE2
TTATCGAAAATTTGGGTTGAAAACCCCGTCCTTTGAGGACGGCTTTAAGCTACAATGGAAAAAGCGATAACCAAGCTAAAAACTGAACCCTGACCACAGATAGTAGGGGGTTTAGTTCAGAAAAGAATTCAAATTCGGCCTTGAACGAGTAAAACTTTCTAGGAAATAAGGTTGAACATGAGATTTTTTCGACTTGTTCAAAGTGGCCGTCCGGCATTCGGACACTCAAAACGGACGGGTCGAAAGTGTCAGACTTAAGCAATTAAGCGTTTTTCGCTATCTGCGTCAACCCCATTGACGCGACCATCCTAAAAAAGTGGCGTGGTGAGGATGTCAATAGTATTGTCTTTGAAAAACCCATTTTAGGAGTTGCCCATGTCATCCTCATCCCTACCCATTAAACCGGCTGTACTGGTTGTCATCATTGGTGAAACCGTCTTGCAAGACCGCATGATCAAGCTGCTGCAAGAGTTAGGCGTAACTGGCTATACCCTCTCGCAAGCCCAGGGCGCAGGTCGCCACGGCAACCGCCAGGGAGATATGGTCGGTTATAACACCAATATTGAGATCAAAACCGTTGTCTCGCAGGAAGTCTCGGAGGCGATCTTCTCTGGTCTCGTCGAGTATCAAGCTAATCATGCCTTAATCGCTTTCCGACAAAATGTCGAAGCGTTGACTGGGTTTGAGATAATTTGATTCGTCACTAACCCCGCCCTAAAAGGGACGGGGCTTGCCTAGACCAATTTAGGCGACGCAAGTAGAGACTACCGCATCGAGACACAATCTGGCACAGACTTCCGAATGCTTCCCTAGTTCGGATTCTCTCTAAGCTTTATTGGTAAAGCGTTGTTAGACAAGACATCTTGATTGTGTTGCGGTAAGGGACATTAACTTCACTCTTAAGGATTATCTCCATAGCAAGAGTTCCTGTTATCTCAAAAGACGGAAAACCGTTAATGCCCACCAAACCCAGTCGGGCCAGGCGGTGGATTAAGGAAGGAAAAGCTATCGGTAAATTCAACGACTTAGATATTTTCTATGTCCAGCTAACCACTGAACCTTCCGATAGCAAAACCCAACCAATTGCTATTGGCATTGACCCGGGTAAATTATTCTCTGGAATTGGTGTTCAATCCTCCCTTTTTACTCTTTGGAAGGCTCACTTAGAACTTCCTTTTAAGCGAGTAAGAGAGTGCCTAGACAATCGCTGCTTAATGCGAAGAGGACGTAGAAAAAGACGGATTAACCGCCAACTTTCTTTTAATCTAAGAGCGCATCGACAA
>NZ_JASJFE010000247.1:0-7667 GCF_030067735.1 Microcystis sp. M53598_WE2
ACGGTAAAACCCTAGAAATTGATGTGTTAGTAACTAATGAAAATCATGTGCTAGTAGTGGAAGTCAAAAGTAGTTTAAGTGTAGATGATGTCAAAGAATTAATCAAGAATCTAACAGAATTTAGGCAATTTTTCCCAGAATATAACCACAAACAATTATATGGGGCAGTAGCAGGCATTGAAATCGAAGAAGGAGCAGATAAATATGCCTATCGTCAAGGTTTATTTGTCTTGGCACAAAGGGGTGAAAATGTAGCGATTCTTAACGATACTGAGTTTCAACCGAAAACGTGGTAGGGGCTTTAAAAACAAGATGTAATCAGGTTAGTGCCAAGTTAATTCAGAGGAAAAACTATGACCACCACCGCCGATGATGTTTGGAAATTATTAGCCGAATTAGTAGAAGCTCAAAAAGAGACAGAAAGATGCTTTCAAGAAACCGAGCGACGCTTTCAAGAAACCGAGCGTGTTCTCAAAGAACAATCTTTAGAAACCGAGCGGATTCTCAAAGAACAATCTTTAAAAACTGATCGCCAAATTACCAGACTCAGTCAAGAAATTGGTAATCTTGGCGGTAAATGGGGACGTTTTGTCGAAAATATGGTAGCCCCAGCTTGTGAGACTTTATTTTTAAATCGTCAGATTCCCGTACATCAAGTTAGTCAAAGAGTCAGAAAACGTCTCGACGGTAAAACCCTAGAAATTGATGTGTTAGTAACTAATGAAAATCATGTGCTAGTAGTGGAAGTCAAAAGTAGTTTAAGTGTAGATGATGTCAAAGAATTAATCAAGAATCTAACCGAATTTAGGCAATTTTTCCCAGAATATAACCACAAACAATTGTATGGGGCAGTAGCAGGCATTGAAATCGAAGAAGGAGCGGATAAATATGCTTATCGTCAAGGTTTATTTGTCTTGGCACAACGGGGTGAAAATGTAGCGATTCTTAACGATACTGAGTTTCAACCGAAAACGTGGTATAATATTTAAGCTTGTCTTTGGGAAAGTCCAGTGCAATTCTGGTACTGTGCCGCAGCTGTAATCAAGTAAAAAGTAAAAAGAGTACATCTTCCCTTTTTCCTTGCGAGTCAGAATGCCAATTACAAGTTTTTAATCGGTAGATAGACAAATAATTTTCTAACTACTTCTCTGCGTCGCATGGAGAACACACAAAGGTGAATTGGTTAGTTGAAGCAAATGCTTGTCCCGGTTTGTTTTATGGAACTGCTGCCCAGGATGGGTTTTTAATTCGTCTCCGCACCCCCGGTGGATGGCTCAATTCTCCACAGGGAAAAGCGATCGCCACTTGGCTCGAACAATGGCAGACGACAATACAAGTTACCAATCGGGCAAATCTGCAAATTCGCGGACTGCAAAAATCCCCCACTTTAGAAGAATTTCAAACCCTGCAAAAATTAGGTTTAGCTGCCCATAATCCCAGTGTTGATCATCTGCGTAACATCATGTCAAGTCCCACGGCTGGAATTGACTGCCAAGAATCGATCGATACTCGTCCATTAGTCCAAGAATTAGATAATTTTATCCAAAATTATCCATCAATTGCCCAACTAAGTCCTAAATTTAGTATCGGGATCGATGGCGGTGGTGCAGTGGGAATTGGCACCAGTTCAACTATGGCCTGGCAACACCGCTATAATGAGATTCAGCTATCGGCAATTACCGTCAATAATCCGACAAATTTAACTTCTCTTGTTTGCTTTCGATTAGCCCTCGCAGGAGATAAACAATTCTATGACACGGACTTATTAATTGAGCCAGAAAACTGTTTAGCTGTGGTCAAAGCTTTAGTAACAGTTTATATCGATTATGTTCAACAAACCCCCAATATCAAGGGGAAAAAACCGCGGATGAAACACCTGCTCAAAGATTGGGGATTAGCCAAATATCTCGAACAAGTTAACTGCCAATTACATCGGACTTCTACCGGCATAATAAAAGGGCAAGAATACCAGCAGGCTGCCCATTCTACTCAACCCTATTTTCATCTGGGAATTCATCCTCAAAAGCAACCCGGATTGTCTTATATTGGTCTATCATTAAGATTAGGACAATTGACGGCTAATCAACTATGGGGATTAGCGGCACTATCAGAAACTTTTGGCAGTGGTCAGTTACGATTAACTCCTTGGCAGACTGTTATATTACCCGATATTCCCGATGAAAAAGTCTCAGAATTGTTGCCAAAACTGGCATCCTTAGGATTATCCGCTTCTCTTGGATGGGATGCGGGGATAGTTGCCTGTAGCGGTAAACCGGGCTGTGCGGCGGCGGCCACTGCAACTCAAATTCATGCTTCTCTCCTGGCAGATTATTTGAAAGAACGCTTAACCTGCAATTCTCCTGTTAATATTCATTTGACAGGTTGTGCTAAATCCTGCGCTCAACCGGGTCCAGCCGAAATTACCCTTTTAGGAACTACCATCGAGGAAAATGGCCAAATACTAGAAGCTTATCAAGTCTATGTGGGTGATAGTCAAAAATTCTTAGAAACACCTATATTTGAGGGAGAATTTACCAAGATTCCCCCCCTCATAGCCCAAATTTTAAGCTCCCAAAACTCGAAAATTTTAGATAAATAGAATGGAATACATTAAGAATGGTGAGGAAATTTACCGCAAATCTTTTGCTATTATTCGGGCTGAAACTAACTGGGAAAATCTCCCCGATGATTTAGCTCCTGTGGCGGTTCGTCTAATTCATTCCTGCGGGATGACAGACATAACAGAAGATTTAGAAGCATCACCGGACGCGGTTAAAATCGGACGAAATGCCCTCGCTGGGGGTGCAGCAATTCTCTGTGATTCTCAAATGGTCGCTAATGGCATTACCAAAGCGCGTTTACCTAAAGATAATCCGATTATTTGTACCCTCAATTATCCAGAAGTGACCGAGTTGGCACGGCAAATTAATAATACCCGCTCCGCTGCCGCTTTAGAACTTTGGCGACCTCGTTTAGCTGGAGCAGTGGTAGCCATTGGTAATGCACCAACCGCACTTTTTCGCCTGCTAGAATTGCTCGATCAAAATGTAGATAAACCGGCTTTGATTTTAGGCTTTCCCGTGGGATTTGTGGGAGCCGCAGAGTCGAAATTAGAATTAGCAACTAATAGTCGTGGTGTGCCATTTATTACCCTGCACGGACGTAGGGGAGGCAGCGCAATCGCAGCAGCAGCAGTCAATGCCCTAGCAAAAGAGAACGAATTATGAATAAATTAGGCAAACTTTATGGATTAGGAATCGGGCCCGGCGATCCCGAATTGTTGACGCTAAAAGCACACCGGATTCTCACAACTGTTCCGGTAATTGCTTATCCTACCTTAGAAAGTGGCAAAGTTTTGGCACGGGCAATTGTGTCGGATTTTATCCGTCCCGAGCAGATAGAAATTCCCATGCCTTTACCTTTTAGTGTCGAGCGCAGTTCTCAACCTCATTATGATATTGCCGCCGAAAATATCGCCGAACAGTTAAACTTAGGCCGAGATGTGGCGGTTTTATGTGTGGGCGATCCGATGTTGTATGGCACATTTATGTATATCTTTAATCGCTTGTGTGATCGCTTTTCAATTGAAGTCGTGCCGGGTATTTCTTCAGTGATGGCAAGTGCAGCAATGCTGGGTGTACCTATTACTTATCGAAATGACGTATTTAGTATTATGCCCGCTACTTTAGAGGCGGAAATATTGCGGGATCGCCTAGCCTTTATTGATGCAGCAGCGATTATTAAATTGGGCAGACATTTCGCTAAAGTTCGCAATATTCTCGATGAATTAGGATTATTAGAACGCGCCCTCTACATCGAACGAGCAACCTTACCCAATCAGCAAATTATTCCGATTACAGAAGTCGATCCAGAGGCTGCTACTTACTGGTCATTAATTCTGATTCCTAGTAAAACTAAACCCCAATAACTCTATAGACACTAAGTTAAATCTTCTATTCCCTACCTGACAGAACCTATAGGGTTTAGATGATATTATGAGAATGTCTTTTCTTCGTTGCTTTTTTGATTGCATAGGAGGCTATATACAGCGTTTCTCGGATTGATAAGGTAATCTATTTTCTTCTCCGTTCTCTGTCACCTAAAAATAACTACCATGTCCGATTCTCCTGAATCTATCCGCAATACTAGCGTCAGCGATCAAGCTACTAATAATGATGCTCTCGGATTTGAGCCTTATGTAATAGCGATCGCTGAATTTTTGTTGCATCAGCAGACACAACCACCCCTAACTTTATCGGTTGAGGGAGAGTGGGGTAGTGGCAAGTCTTCTTTTATGAAAATGTTGGAGGAATATTTACGAAAAAAAGGAGGTCGGACGGTTTGGTTTAATGCTTGGCGACACGATAAGGCGGAGTCGGTATGGGCGGCTTTTGCACTGTCTTTTATTAAGCAGATTTCTACGCCCAAAAATTGGCGAGATTTGCCTCGAATTATCCTAGGACATTTTAAGTTACAATTATTGCGTTTTAACCTAGAAAAAGGCTTATTTGAATTAATTAAAGCTTTACCAGTAATAATTTTTGTGATTTGTGCCTCAATTGCCATTCCTTTTATTTTAATCGTTTATGGAGTTGAAGGAATTAACGAATTAATCAGAGCAACAACCTCTCAAGATGTTTTTTGGAGCAAAATTAATTCAGTTTTTAAATTATTATTTACTGCGGTCGGTGTCACCTTATCAGGAGCGGGGATTTTCGCTGGTATTAAGAGTTTATCGAGCAATTTTCAAAGGTTACTTCAAAACCCCAAAAACAACCTAATTAAATATATAGAAGCCCCAGATTATAAAAAACAATCGGCATTTGTAGAAGAATTTCATGAAGATTTTGCTAAAATTGTCGATGCCTATGTTGGCAATGATCGAGTATATGTATTTATTGACGATTTAGATCGTTGTGAACATCCAAAATCAGCGGACTTGATGCAAGCGATTAACTTGATGATTGCTGATGATCCTTCAGTGGTGTTTATTTTAGGAATGGACAGAGAAAAAGTAGCCGCTAGTTTAGCGGTAAAATACGAAAACATTCTCAAGTATTTACCGTCGGAAACCACAGAAATTGATCCTGATATTTTAGCGAGACGTAGTGCTAATAAAGGGTTAGCTTATGGTTATACCTTTATTGAAAAGTTTGTCCAGCTTCCCTTTTTAGTTCCCCAACCATCCCAGTCAGATTTTGAGCGTTTTTTGACTCAGCTTGCTACTTCAACTCCTCCCAATTTACCGCCAGCTAAATCCCGTTCCCAATTTTTTCAGTCATTCTGGGGTAAGTTTAAGTTAGCTTTACCCCAGAGAAATAATTCGCAAAAGCATCTCACTTCTGCAACAAGTAATCAGACAAGTGATTTAAAAAACTTGTCTCTAGATAATCCTTCGATAGAATCTGAACAAACCGAAAAAGAGAAAGCACGAGCATCTGTAATTAAGCGATTAGAAGCGATTCAAGTCAACAAATCTGATAATAGAGATTCCCAAACAGTGCGGAATATCATTATGATGGTGGCTCCCGCATTGGATTACAATCCGCGACGGATTAAACACTTTATCAATGTCTTTCGTCTCAAGGTTTATATCGCTAATGAAACTGGTTTATTTTTTGAGGAGCGAGATGAGAATGATAATTTGTTAGTTCCTTCTCTAACTTTTGAACAGTTAGGTAAGTTTACTGCGATTAGTTTAAAATGGCCATTGTTATTGTCAGATTTAGAAAATGATCAGCGAATTTTAGCAAAACTAGAAGAATTTGCACTGCGAGAGTCGATGCAATCAAATGAAGAAGAAACCAAAGAATATGACGAGTCGCTTCGCTATTGGGGTAGTTATACTAAGCTAAAAGCTTTAATGGCTTACGGTCATGAAAAATCGGCAGCTAACTCTAAATTTAGCTTGGCAGAGGTAAATGTTGATAAATTATTACAAGTATCACCTAGGGTAATTCGGTCAGCTAATGAACCTATTCAACAAAAACAAATTTCCCAAAATATTACCTCATTGCCTCCAGACTTTAACCTAGAAATGGTGGATATACCCGCCTGTAGATTTAACATGGGTTCTGATGAGTATGAAGAGGAAAAACCGATACATGAAGTAATTGTGCCAGCATTTCAGATAGGCAAATATCCCGTCACTCAGGCACAGTATGAAGCAGTGATGGGATTCAATCCTTCAAAGTTTTCAGGAAATCCTCAGAATCCAGTAGAATTTGTTAGTTGGTTTGATGCTCAAAAGTTTTGTAAAAAATTGAGCCAGTTAACCAGAAAAAACTACCGTTTGCCTACAGAAGCAGAATGGGAATATGCCTGTCGCGCCGGTACAGAAACTCGATTTAGTTTTGGCGATGATGAAGATCAACTGGGAGATTATGCCTGGTTGACTGTTAATTCAAATAATGCAACCCATCCTGTTGGGGAAAAGCGACCTAATCCCTGGGGAATTTATGATATGCACGGCAATGTTTGGGAATGGTGTGCTGATCAATATCATCAAAGTTATGCAACCAAACCAGACAATATTAAAGAAAATGGCAGCATTGCATGGCTAGATAGTAATATAGGCAATGAGTCATCAATGATGCTGCGCGGCGGTTCGTGGGGCAGCTATCCTGTAAACTGTCGCTCGGCGGTTCGGATTGGGATTGATGCCGACGATTGTGATGGCTGGCTCGGTTTTCGTGTTGTGTGCGATCTCCCCTAATCAGTTATCAGTTGGGAGCCACCATTGGCGTAATAATATTATTGTAGGGGCGAATTGCATTCGCCCTCTTTGAATAACTTCTACTGCTCACCTATAGGTGAGGGAAAGTCACAAATAGGAGATGCAGCCGATAATTTTCTGGAAATATAGTCTTTAAACCCTTGTCTGGCAAGACTACAAGGAATGATAAGCAATGATTATCACACAAAGTCGAGGAGAGCCATAGGGGGAGCCTGAGAATGGAGATCGCTGTAGTTAGCCATCACCGCTTTTTATGGTTACTTTAATGTTAGAATCGAATCACTTCTTTTAGGTTTTGCTATGCGTGCGATTGAAACCACTGGTATCCTCAATACCCAAGGACAAATTCAACTTGATCATCCTATTCCCCAAGAAAAAGATCGGTTTGTGCGCGTCATTCTTTTGATGTCGGAGGATGAACTGAACGAAAAAAACTGGCTAGATGCCGTTTCCCATAACCCTAGCTTTGCTTTTCTGCAAGATACCGAAGAAGATATTTATACCCTTAACGATGGACAACCTGTAACTAATGAAGGGTAAAATTGTATTAATTTAATTTCCCTTCGACGATTTATCTTCCAGTAAGGTTCGTCATCTTTGCCCTAATTACCAGTCGTATTCCAGAAAATCCCCTTCATACAGATATTATTCTGAGACCAGAAAATCCAGATTTTATGATCAGTGGTCTTCGCCAATCGTCAGCCATCAGACTTGATCATTTAGTAACACTTCGCTCTTCACTGATTCAGCGTGAACTAGGCTCATTATCATTAAAAACTCAAACTTTAATTATAGATATTTTGTCCGACCTTATCCCAATGGTTTTTCAGGTGTCCGGGCATACTGCGACAATAGGTTTAAGCTGGGTAACTCTTGGAGAATCTGCTGGGAAGTATAACCTTTTAAATGGTAGTTGATGACATCCTCAATC
>NZ_JASJFE010000113.1:0-1310 GCF_030067735.1 Microcystis sp. M53598_WE2
AACCTTACCTTGAGGGGGTTTGATCCCCCCTGCCCCCCTTGATAAGGGGGGTGTCTGACAGTTTTTAACACCTACCGACAATCAACCTTACCTTGAGGGGGTTTGATCCCCCCTGTCAGCCTTGATAAGGGGGGTGTCTGACAGTTTTTAACACCTACCTACTTAGTGCCAGATTAATTTCTTAGCTAGGATAGGCAAGAGGCAGCTGGAAAAAATTCTCCTGTCTCCTGTCACGGCTGCTGGCAGTAAGTAATTTTGCCGGCATCTGATATTCAAACTCAAGCAACTATGTGTCAACTTCTAGGCATGAATTGTAATGTCCCCACGGATATCTGTTTTTCCTTTGAGGGATTTTGTGCGCGGGGGGGAAAAACCGACGAACATCGAGACGGTTGGGGAATCGCCTTTTTTGAGGGTTTAGGTTGTCGAACTTTTATTGATGTTAAACCCTCGATCGCTTCTCCGATTGCGGAATTAATTAAAAACTATCCCATCCATTCTACCAATGTTATCGCCCATATTCGCAAAGCTACCCAAGGAGAAATTAAATTAGAAAACTGTCATCCTTTTCGGCGGGAATTGTGGGGAAAATATTGGGTTTTTGCCCATAATGGTAATTTAGAAAATTTCTCACCGGCTGCGGGAGATTTTTATCAACCGGTTGGGGACACGGATTCGGAAAAAGCTTTCTGTTTAATTCTTAATACCCTGCGAGAGACTTTTCCCCAGGGCAAACCTTCCCTAGAACAACTTTATCAAGTCCTAAAAACTATCACAAATTCTATCGCTTGTCAAGGTATTTTTAATTATCTTTTATCCGATGGTGAACATTTTTTTGCCCATTGTTCAACTAAATTAAGCTATATAATCCGTCAGTATCCTTTTGCCGCCGCTCATTTAATTGATGAAGATGTTAGCGTTGATTTTCAAGCTTTAGCTCGTCCAGGCGATCAAGTAGCAATTATTGCTACTACTCCCTTAACTGATAATGAAGTTTGGACAACGATTAATTCAGGAGAATTATTAGTTTTTCAGGAGGGCGCAGCAATTTTAAGTTAATCTTACCAGTGGTCACTTTGCCGAGATTTTTCTAAATCAATTAACTGAGTTTTTAGTCCTAACCAATCTAATTGATGGGCGAGGCAATCTGAACCAATTTTTCCCGCTTCTAGATAAATAACTCTCTCGGCAAATTCCTCTAACAAATCCAGTTGATGATTGACCATAATTATCGTCATTGAACTTTGATTGTTTAATACTTCTAATAACCTGGTGGCCGTGCCTGTATCTAGAGCGGAGGTGGGTTCATC
>NZ_JASJFE010000198.1:0-1773 GCF_030067735.1 Microcystis sp. M53598_WE2
GCTACCACCCCCGAACCACACAAGGGTTCTATCCAGCGCTCACAGTTTTGCTGATCCGCTAAACTTTTGATTGATGATACCAGTTTAGTTTTGATACCTTGACATTTAATCGGGGGAACAATGACGGCTGTTTTCATTAAAAACTAATAGAGAATTACATGAATACACCGGGGGAAACATTGAAAATCTCTCCTAAAATTTTCCCTTGAGCTTTACTAATCGATCGCTTGCCATTAACAATCTCAGAAACCACACCCTTAGAACCATTTTTACCAACTAAATCAGCTTGTTTCATGTTGTTAGCTGACATTAAGTGTAATAATACTTCCTGCGGTGAAGCTGGTTCGGGTTGAGGTTGTCTGGCATCAAAATCCTTAATAATTGTCGCCATTAATTTAACCATTGCGGTTTCTTCTGGTAGTCGATCCTGTTTACTAATTAGATTAATCAGAAGATGACGCGCTTGCTCATATTCTTCCTCATTTTCAATAATCTTGGGTTGAAATTTAGTCAACAGTTGATTATAAGTATTGTCATCAAGTGCTAGGGTCATTTTTCTTTCGGTTAGACTGAACTTTTTAGGTGTGTTACTACTTAACTTAAACCAGCGATTTTAACCAACTGTACCAAGCATCTAAACCTTCTCCTGTGGTAGCGGAAACTTGAAAAACTTTCAGATTGGGATTAACTTGATAGGCATAATCTAAACAGCGATCGAGGTTAAAATTAACGTAGGGTAGTAGGTCTATTTTTGTCAAGATCATGACTTGAGAAGCGTGGAACATATAGGGATATTTAATCGGTTTATCTTCTCCTTCGGTGACGGAAAGAATGACGACTTTGGCATTTTCTCCTAAATCAAATAAAGCAGGACAAACTAGATTACCGACATTTTCGATCATGACTAAAGAATTCATCGGTGGATCGAGTTCGATTAATCCTCTCTCTACCATTGATGCTTCTAAATGACAACCTGTTCCGGTGTTAATTTGGATAACCTGACAACCGGTTTCACTAATTTTTTGAGCATCATTAGCTGTAGCTTGATCTCCCTCAATCACACTGATAGGAATAGCGGTTTTTAAATCGGCAATTGTGCGAGTTAACAGGGTAGTTTTTCCCGAACCGGGGGAAGAAACCAGATTAAGAGCAACAGTTTTTCTACCCTTCAACCAACCGCGATTTTGTGCCGCTAATAGATTATTTTTTGCCAGCAGATTTTGCTCAACTTGGAGAATGTTACCATGAATTTGAGCGTGAATTTCTGCGGGATGATGGGGATGCTCATGATCGTGATCGTGATGGCTATGACTAATAACAGTACCATCGGCTAAAATATGTTCATGGGTTCCCGTTTGCGGATTAGTTACCGTTACTTCCGAGTTATCAGAACAACCACAGGTTACACACATAAGGATTCTGTCTCCAACGATTTGAGATTTAATTCTTGACCCTGTAAAATGACTATATTGCGACTACCACATCGATCGCAGATTCCGTAGGGATATTCTAGTTCTAGCTCATTTCCACAATCTTGGCACTGTCCTAAACCAGAAATTTCCAGAATCTCTAACATTGCCCCCTCTACATTAGTACCTTGACAACAGGTATCAAAACAAAAAGCGATCGATTCTGGCATAATTGCCGTTAGTTTACCAATCTCTAACACCACGCGCTTAACTTTCATTCCTCGGGAATGTTCTAAGGCAAGTTCGATAATATTTTGGGTGATTCCTAGTTCGTGCATTTTCAGTTATCAGTTATCAGTTATCA
>NZ_JASJFE010001082.1:0-1833 GCF_030067735.1 Microcystis sp. M53598_WE2
AAACTTTGAAATTTAACAATTTTATCGAAGCGATCGCTTTTGTTAATCGCTTAGTTACTCCAGCTGAATTCCTAGGTCATCATCCTGATATTACCATCAATTACAATCGCGTTACTCTTTCCCTCACTACCCATGACGTGGGAGGTTTAAGTAACTTAGATTTTGATTTAGCTCAACAAATCGAGTGCCTGATTCCCTAGTTTTAAATCAGCTTTAACCCACACATCTATTATCTTGGCGAATATCCCAACTACCATCAACACGGAATAAAAATAAACAGCGTTTGTCGGGTGTACCGGAAGCAACTAAAGTAATTCTGCCTAACTGTCCCCAAGAACCCCCTAACCCCCCCTTTGTATCGGCCCAACTAGCGCGATAAATTGTCCCTTGATTACCGACAGGTCCACTAACTCGGCGTAGGGTAGAATTATTAGTATCGATGCTAACACCACGAGTGATGGGAGTCCAATCGGTGACATTTTCACATTCGTCTCCTTGTACTTTTGCCACTTTAATCTGTTCAGTTTCACTTTCTGCCATGCACAAAGATAGGGGATGAAAACCTTCTCCTGTGGCTTGATAACGGGTATTTTTCCACTGTTGTGATATTTCAAAGGTGGCGATATTTAAGCGAATCCAAGCCATTAAACGATGATAAACAGAAAGGGCAAGAGTTACGAGAATTCCTAATAAAATTAGGGTAACTAACATCTCGACTTGAGTTAAGCCAGAGGTGGATTTTTGCCGATTAAAAAGCTGTAAATTGCGAAAAGTATTGGGAGAAAGGTCGAAGATATTCATGAGCCTCATCTTGCCTTTTTATTTTCAATAAATTATGGGATTAGAAAGGAGCAAAAATTAATTTGCGCTAGGATAATCCACATAATTTCTTGCTGTTATTACGGACAAAATTGACGGCGATCGCTTTTTTATCGCTACGGGCAAAAATGAGCTAAATAAAAGCAATTTTCTAATTTTTTTGGTCAATTCAGTTTATTTGCTCTGTTTATATAGCCAAATGTCCCGCTAACGAATAAATCCCAATTGTCGTCTGGCCTCAAATAATCCGATGGCCACACTAACGGAAAGATTTAAACTTCTCACCCCCGGTTCCGCCATGGGAATATAAACCGTGTCATCGCACTTATTTAATAAATCTGCCGGAATACCGTCGGTTTCACTGCCAAAAAGTAGCCAATCTCCGCTTTGATAGCTGTATTCCACATAACTACTGCTGCCGCGCACTGTAAACCCGATCGCCCTTCCGCCGCTCTTTTGTTGATAATCACAGAAGTCATTAATTGTCAAGTGGTACATAAGTTTTACATAGGGCCAATAATCTAAGCCGGCCCGCTTCAGATAGCGATCGCTAATTTCAAAACCCAAGGGACCAACTAAATGCAATTCTGTCCTCGTTGCGGCGCAAGTACGGGCAATATTCCCCGTATTTGGCGGAATTTGCGGATTGATTAAAACCACTCGTAAAATCGCTTCAGTCATCAGTCATCAGTTATCAGTTATCAGTTATCAGTTGACTGTTTACAGCAAAAAACTCCCCACCTCTCAATTGATAATTCATAATTTATAATTTATAATTCCCACTTCCCATCTCCCTTGGGTGAGGACTAACTATACTGGATTCTGCCCCACCCTAGTCAAACTTATTTTAATTTAATTGGGATAACTATCCATACTCAACGGAACTAGATCGCCATAGATCGTCAAACCTAACAACATTGTTTCATTAGCGGGGATTAACTTGCCTGTAAGAGCGCAAATCTCATTTTTTCTAGCTGTAGCGTTAAATACTGCCCTTATATCGGTGGCACAAAA
>NZ_JASJFE010000876.1:0-4705 GCF_030067735.1 Microcystis sp. M53598_WE2
AGATTCTAATTCGTATCTTTCATTACCTACCGCTTTAATTAGGCGAATGCCCGTTAACAGTTCCAACAGTTTATTAGTTTGCTGTTTAGCCGTTACGGTGATAATCTCTCCAAACTTTTTCGATCTCTTGACAAAGTATTGATTAAGCAGACCTAAAAGGCCACCCAAAACACTAGAAAGAATAGTTAATTGCCAAGAAATTGATATTAAAATAGCCAAGTACATGAAAGCTGTGGCGATGACCTTAATCAGGTTTATGTAATTTCTAATTGATGCTACAGCCCGATTAATCTCGGACATAAAACGATTAAAAATATCTCCTATTTTACTTTTTACATAATAATCTATATCCACTTCTAGCAGCAGAATAACTGAATCAATTCGCATATCTTTGGCCATAATTAAAGACAAGTAAGTGCCTAGCAAATTACTGACAAAATTGGTAATGTGCTTGAGAATTAAAATTCCTAATATCGCCGCAAACATCCAGAAAAAACGAGTATCGACCGAGAAAACCTCGAAAACGGAGAGCAGCTTTTTGATAATTTGGGGGGCATTTTTTAAGATATCATTTTCGGGATTAATAAAAGAAATTAGCAAAGGGATAACTAAAATAGCTCCTACCCCATTAAATACGGTACTGACAAAGCCGATAACAATGCTGGAAACCACTAATATCCAGTGTTTCAGCGTATATTTAAGGAGAATTTGCTTAGGATTCATCGCTATAAGTAAGAAAGTAAATAGTCAACGGTCAATTATCCTACTCGCTACAATCTAATAAGTAGGGAGGCACAATTATTTGTAGGATGGGTTAGCGGTAGCGTAACATGAGCGGGCGTTGGGTTTCATGCTTCAACCCAACCTACGTTCATCTTATATTTAATTCCACCCACCTACTTATTTCCCTTCCAGAGAAGTAATTATGCCAGAGAGAGTTGTCGCCATGGCGGTGGTACTATAGGAGGCGATACAGCGCTCTCTCGCTTTTAGTCCTCGTGCATTAGCCGAGTCGAGATGATTAAAAACTTCTCTAATTATGACAGCTAGTTGCTCTGGCGATCTAGGTTCGACTAAATAGCCAATATCAGCTAAAATTTCGGGAATATCCGCCACTTTAGTGGAAATAATCGGTTTAGCCATCGCCATACCATCGGTGAGTTTAATCGGAAATTGGGCGTTAGCCGTGGCTTCATCCCTCTGGGGAACGATAATAGCATGAGCAGCGGCCACAACTTCCGGCATTCGATCGAGCGGTTGAGCAGGTAAATGAATTAACCAAGGTTGACCTTTTTCTAGCAAACTATCCAGATAGCCATCCCCGATTTGGCGACCACCCACCACCACCAATTTAAAATCAGGATCACCAATTTGATCTAAAGCGATTAAGACATCTTCTAAACCTTTGTGGGGTCTAGCCGTACCCGGGAACATTAAGACTTTATAGGCAGATAAACCGTATTTTTGACGACAAGCGACGGGATCGTAGAGATTGGGATCGAAAAGTTGCGTATCCTTGCCATTCGGTAAATAAATCCCCCCATAGCGCTTTTGCAAAAATTGATTATTAACCGTCACCGCATCAGCGCGGTTAATTAAATTTTCCATCCAACGCAGATAGAGAGGGTGATTCGGGTCCCTAAGCGCACCATTTTTTTTGAGGATATCCCTAGCTAATTGTCGGGGATGAGGACGATAGGACCATTGATCGCCACCAAACCAACTCATTTCCCAATCGTCAATATCGAGAATTAGGGGACGTGGGGAAAAAAAACGTTTCAGTAAACCGATGCCGAAACTGGTGGGACGGGGTTTAACCGCATAGATAATCTCTCCGGAGAGGCGATCGAGTAAAGTTTTGATCTGGCCAAAAAACTGGGGATAATTATTGCCTTTGACCGATACCACCGGTAAATTCCCCGGTGGGGTTGGATAGATTTCCCGGCCAAAAATCGGGCCATAGACCGTCACCTGACAGTTTAGCTGTTGCAAGACTTGAGCAATCAAATAGACTCTTGTGCCACCACCACCGGATAAATCTGGTGCTAAAACAGAGATTTTTTTGTTCACGATCGCCGATCAATCCAGATTATCTAGCACGATAGGAGAATGTTAATCAATGTTAACGTTTTTGTCAATCTTAGGCGAACTTAACATTAATGCCCCCCAGAGATAGACTAGACAAAGAAAATTAACATATACATTGCCGAGACGACTAACTGAGTAAACATCACTGGTAAACCGTAGCGCAGAAAGGTATGAAAGGTAATTTTGCCCCCGTGTTGTTCAGCGATGCCGGCGGCGACAATATTAGAAGAAGCCCCCACTAAAGTACCATTACCCCCTAGGGTGGCCCCATACATCATCGCGTAGAAAAGCGGTAAAACTTCCGGGGGAAAAGAACCGGCATAATCGGGAGAAAGAACCTCTGTCCCGACTAAATTAACATTAACAAGGTACTGTTTCAGTAGTGGAACCATGGCCACCACTAGGGGAATATTCGGAACTACACTGGAAATAAAACCGACAAAAAACAGCAAGACTAGAGAACCTAAAAAGATATTTTTGCCTAAAATTATCGCCAGAAATCCCGATAAACTATTAACTACCCCAGTTTTTTCTAAACCGCCAATTAGGACAAAAATCGACATGAAAAATAATAGGGTACTCCAGTCCACATCCCGGAGAATATTATGAACCGTATCGATTTTCGATTGCTGGGCTAAAAGTAGGGCTAAAGTGGCACCCATCAAAGCAACGGCCGCGGGAGCAATAGGTACGGGAAAAGATTCACCGACGACGAATAAAAATAAGACTAAAAAGACGATAATTCCCCCCAGAGCTAAGACGCGAGGATGATTAATTTTCGGATGGGGTAATTCTTCTAAATGCTCGAATTTTGTCCGCCAGATTTTCGGGAATAACCAAGGTAACATAACCAGAATGGTAATCACTGCCAAGGCACCACCTAAACTTAAGCGCTGTAGGTATTCCATGAAGGTGATATTAATAGAATCACCGACGATATAAGTAGCGGGATCACCAACAATCGTTAATAATCCGGAACTGTTGGCCACGAAAACCATCAGGATTAAGAGCGGCACAAAATCCACACCGATATCTTGAGCTAAGGGGGGAATCAGCGGGGCTAATAACATCACCGTGGTAGCGTTGGGTAACACCGCACAGATTGGGGTAGTAATGGCGACAATTCCTATTAATAATAATTTGCCCTGTCCCTTGGCTAAAAGCACCATTTGTGCTGCTAAATAATCAAAAATTTTCGTTGGTTCAAAGGCTCTCACTAACACCATTACCCCAAAAAATAGGGCGAGAGTGGCATAACTGCGACTGATATAACCCACCGCCTCCTGGAGAGTCATGATATGGGTAAAAACTAAGATTAAAGCCCCCAGTAAAGCCGCTACGGTAATATGAAGCCACTCGAACATAATCACCACAATGACTGCAATAAAAGTCATTGCAGCAATCCACATTGGTAAAGATTCCAGCATTTTTGATCCTGTTTTTACTTTCGGTTTCTCGATACGACTAAAAGTTTGCCCGAACTATATAGCAAACTCACAAAAAATATGGTTATCTACGGAAAATCTTAAAATTGTTGCGATCGGTGAACCTGCATGAGAATCCCCATATACAATGTCTCCTGTAAGTTATGACTATCAAGTAGTATCAGCGACATAACTGAACCGATCAAGACATTGCTAGGAATGTAGTGATGTTTCAGTCTTCCCCCCCACGCCGACGAAGTTAGCTGACGGGCTAGGATAGAGAGATATCCTTTTCTAGGCTAAAAAATCTAGAAATACGCCCCAAATATGGTTCCTCCGCTCCGAATTTGTCTAGCTAATATCTAGCATAGAAACTTGGATTAGGCTGACTTACTCTGTTTAGTGATCCACCATAGCATACTAACCTCAAAAAAACGATATAGCTCTATACTAGACCTATCCTGTCGGTTATCCCCCGGGTTGCTAGGATAGAACAATGATAAGCTAATAGCTAACGACTGACCGCCATAGCGGCCACAACAGAAATTTCGATGAATAGAAGACCTCGTTATACTCCTCCCCGATCGCGTGATCGTGATTATGACCGCTCCTATGGCGATGACTCCCGCGCTTCGTCCCCCGGAGGCCTATTGGCAAAATTGAACTATGCCATGATCGCCCTGATTGGCGGTATTTTTGTACTAGGGGTGGGTCTCGGTCTGGTATTCAGTTCTACCGCTAATTTTAGCCCCGAAAACGTCGCTTCCCGAGAAGTAATTGATCGCAGCGCCCCCAATGCGGAATTATGCGTGCAATTTGGGGCTAGTGCCATTGTCACCGATTTGCGGGTTTATGTCACTCTTAACCCCTTTAATGTTTTTGTTACCCAACCAGTCATGCAACCCGGTTGCGTTTTGCGACGCAATAACTGGTCAATTTTAGAACAACAAAAATTAGTCGATGGACAGCAGGTACAAAGTTGTAAAAACCGGATGAATACCTTTGGTTATACCGGCCCCTTGGAAGGCAAACCGAAAATCGATTGTATCTTCCAAAATGAAGCCGGGGGCAATCTTTTTGTTAATCCCGCCGGTGCTGTTGGCCCCAGACCAGATACAGATAAATTCTAAACCGGAAAAGATCGTTCTCCTGACTTAAAAGAGGGTGTAGGGTGTGGGGTGTGGGGTGTAGGG
>NZ_JASJFE010000655.1:0-3885 GCF_030067735.1 Microcystis sp. M53598_WE2
AGAGTTTTGAGTTAAAAGTAAAACTTCAGGTTTTTATTCATAACAAATGTACTAATTAACTAATTTTTGGGGTAAAATTAGTTAAGCCACCATTATAACATATAATTAATTTGCAAGAGTTCTATTGTAGAATTAGAGAGGGAAGTTATCGTTTTTCTAAGATAACTCGACCGACTCAACTGCAACAAAAAGCGTTAGATTTATTGGGAGTTTCCCTAATTTGTACCCAGTAACGGGGTGCTGGAAATTCTCTTAATCCCTCCTACAGCACAGGTTATGGCCTTTTGTCAACGGGGAAGTCCAGTAATATTTAACAGTAAAGCCGCCGTAAAACGGCGGGGTTTCAGACCCAAATTTTCGATGATGAGTGGATTCGGAATGTTTTGAAGAATAGACCTGATCTCACGGAGGAGCGTCTTCACCGCACAAAAGCTCTGATGAACAGTAATGTACGTGACTGTCTCGTTCAGGGTTATAAAGATCTAATTCCATCGCTAAACTTACCAGATGCCAATGACCGTCATGTACTAGCGGCTGCCATTTGTGCAGGAGCCGATGTGATTGTTACATACAATCTGTCAGATTTTCCGGCTACAACTCTTGAGCAATATGGTATCGAGGCTCAGCATCCCGATGAGTTTATTATTCATCTGATTGATTTAGCTCCTTCAGTGATCTGTGAAGCTGCTAAGCAACAGCGAATCAGTTTAAGAAATCCACCGCAAAGTGTTGATGGGTTACTTGCCGCTTATGAAAGGCAAGGTCTAGCCAGACTGTAGCAGAACTCAGGGTGTACGATGGACTACTTTGAAATTCTGGTTCTTCGTTACTTGGTATGGTTCGATAGGGGGGCATAAATCGACTAAATCCTTATCTGGTAAGAGACTTAATTGATTAGTTCGCTCTAGATCAAAAACAATTGACAAAAATCGCTAAATGCCTTTCTATATAAGTGTTCCATCCCTTATAACCCCCGTCCATTGCATAACACAAACCGAAGAGCCGAAATTCTCAAAACTTTGTCTGTCTAACGGCTCAAATCAGCGGCGGCAGATAACCTCGAACTCAGCACCAGCAGCTTCCACCCGTCCGCTGCCGTGACGTGTTAGCTGGCGCATGGGACAGAATTACCCGATAAAATAGGTGTAGATTAAATACTTTAAAGATTCGCCCCATGAACTCAACAGTTAGCTTGCTTACCCGCATTACTCAAACACCTGGTCAGTGTGGTGGTCGTCCTTGCATCCGAGGGATGCGAATTCGAGTGACTGATATTTTAGAAATGTTGGCTGAGAACGTTAGCATTAATGAAATTTTAGAAGACTTCCCCGATTTGGAACTAGCAGATATCCAAGCTTGTTTGCTTTTTGCAGCTCGCCGTACTGATTTCCCCAGACTAACGGCATGAAAATTTGGATTGATGCCCAACTACCTCCAACGCTGGCGAACTGGTTATCAGCGACTTTTGGTTTAGAAGCGTCTGCTCTACGAGACTTGTCCCTTCGAGATGCTCAAGACATCAATATCTTTGAAGCAGCGCGAGCCGAAAATGCCGTGATTATGACTAAAGATAGCGACTTCATTGATTTGGTCTGTCGCCTGGGAACACCTCCCCAAATTTTATGGTTGACCTGTGGTAATGTCACGAATCGGAATCTGCGCCAATTGCTGTCAGCTACTTTACCTGATGCTTTAGAACAACTACGTCAAGGAACAATGATCGTAGAGATCAGCAATGCTCCTTAAGCTATTCATTAGATCTCTTGCATAAGTCTAGACAAAATAGGATAAAATAGTCCAAGAGTTAAGATTGAAAGATGAATTACGAACAAGTAAAAACTTTAAAGCCAACAGAGTTCAAACGTTTGTGGGTCGTGTATCCAGATACATTTAAGGATATGGTAACAGTCCTAAAGGCAGAAAAAGTTTGGCAAAAAAAGACAGGTAGGCCTAGCAAATTGAGTACGGAAGACCAACTACTAATAACATTAGAATATTGGCGAGAATATCGCACCTATTTTCATCTGGGAAATAGTTGGGGTGTTAACGAATCAACGGCGTATAGAATTGTTAGGAAAGTAGAGAATATTCTCATCAAATCAGGTCTGTTTAATCTACCCGGAAAAAAAGCCCTCTTAGAAAGTAATAGTGAAATAGAAGTAATAGTGGTGGATGTGTCAGAACAGGAGATAGAAAGACCCAAAAAAAAACAGAAATCATGCTATAGTGGCAAGCAGGGATACCACACATTAAAGTCGCAAGTCGTTGCCGATCTCGCGCAGCGAGCGCGTTGCGACCAAAAAAGCGAGCAGGTAATCTGTGTCCGTTGTGAGAAAGGAAGAGTCCATGATTTTCGACTGTGGAAAGAGAGCAAAATAAGGTTAAATAAGGAAATAGAAATATTAGGGGATAAAGGCTATCAAGGAATTCAGAAGCTCCATCAAAACAGTCAAATTCCTCATAAAAAAAAGAAAAAAGAAAAACTAAGTAAAGAGCAAAAAAAAGCCAATCGTCAGTTATCACAACGGCGCATAGTTATAGAACATATTCATCGTCGTCTCAAAATATTTCGGATACTTTCATCAAGATACAGAAATCGCAGACGGCGATTTGGTCTGAGATTGAATTTGATTGCTGGTATCTACAATTACGAACTTCGTTACCGACAAAAGGATATATCTTGATTACTTTTGCAAGAGATCTAATGCCTCTTTGTTTCATTACAATCATAGAGATGCAATCTGTGAGGCTATAGCCTTTATCAGGACGTTCATCGAATAGTTGAAATCCAGCTTGTCTTAGTTGAGGCGTGTAAGAAATAATTTCCATATTCGACTCTTGGCAAATTTGAAGGTAAGTAGCAAGAGCTTTTCGACGCATAATCGCACCTTTAGTTGCAAAATAATTGAGTGTTTCATCTACAATGCCATCGGTAGTTATGAGGTAATCATCTGCATATTTTTGGGCATAATTTAAGGCAATAAAGTGCCAGTTATCCCTGGGATTAATCAAGGCAATCCAATAAAAAGTATCAGCAAAGATGAGTTTCATTGTTATTGTTTTGGTGTGCCATAAAGATAATGATCGTGTTGTTCGGCTCCATCGGTGGGTAGGGTTTCTAAGACTTCTGGGGGAATATCGGCGGTGAGTTCTTCGATAAATTGCCAAAAGGGTTGTTTCGGTTTGGCGGTTTGGGTTTGATGGAGGAAATCGAGGAGTTGGTGAATGGTTTCATCGGAAGCGGTTTCGATTTCCTGGAGGAGTTGTTCTTTGGCTGTCATGGCTGGTTTGGGATGGGGAGATGTTCCAGATTATAGCGATCTCTATTATAAACAGTTGAAAAAAGTAATTGCCTTTATTTTTTAGGGGTTTTCAAAGAAAAAAGCTTCTAAATC
Source organism: Microcystis sp. M53598_WE2 (assembly GCF_030067735.1). Classification (NCBI taxonomy): domain Bacteria; kingdom Bacillati; phylum Cyanobacteriota; class Cyanophyceae; order Chroococcales; family Microcystaceae; genus Microcystis; species Microcystis sp. M53598_WE2. The sequence continues at coordinate 3,396 of NZ_JASJFE010000655.1, forward strand.
TCGCTCTCCTTTGATAAAAGGCATGATTTCTAGCCCTTGCTCAGTTAAGCGATAGAAAATAATGTAGTTTTTCATCGGTAAGCCACGCAAAGAGGGACGAATCTCTCGATAACTGCGCCCCATTAGAGGAAATTGGGTAAGATAACGACACTTTTTGCTAAACTCTTCTAGAAATTTCTCGGCCGCATTAATATTGGTATTAGCCAAATAATCAAGAATTTGTTCCATATCTCGAAGGGCTTCAGTCGAAATGATGTATTGATTTATAGCGGTTCTCGCATCTGTGCGGCACACTTAAACCTTTGCTGATTAAGCTGTTCAGGATCGGGAATTTACCTCTTGTGAATCAGAAACGCTATATAAATATTTAAGGTTCTTCGTTACTTGGTATGGTTCGATAGGGGGGCATAAATCGACTAAATCCTTATCTGGTAAGAGACTTAATTGATTAGTTCGCTCTATATCAAAAACAATTGACAAAAATCGCTAA
>NZ_JASJFE010000428.1:0-3794 GCF_030067735.1 Microcystis sp. M53598_WE2
CCCCACACCCCACACCCCACACCCTACACCCTACACCCTACACCCTCTTTCAAGTCAGGAGATTACTTTTTATTTATTCTCCCCAATCCCCAATTCATAATTCATAATTCCCAAACCCTAATTGACTAACAAGAGGTTAAATACTATGTCTAACAACAATTCTGAACGAGTAGTGCGTCGTGGTCGAGTTTTTCCAGAGATGCAATCTACAGAGGAAGAAAAGGCCAAACATCGCGCCCGACAATTAGAATTTTATCATCGTTGTTGGCCGATTTTTCAGAGTTTACAGCCCCGGTTAATGAAACATTATTATGGTTGGTACATTGCGATCGAACCCGATAGCGGCGATTATTTTATCGATCCCGATCAAGAAGTGGCCAGTAAAAAAGCAAGGGCAAAATATCCCGACAAAATTCATCACATCTTTGGCATTAATGAAACTGGAGTTAGTGGCAGAATATGATTGAAGGGAGATTTGGAACCAAAGGACAAATTTATTTTGATATCGATTTAGTTGGCGATGATGGATTGATTCTACCCGCAGAAGTTATGCTGGATACGGGTTTTACCGAGTTTTTAGCCATAAATAGTCAAGATGCTGACAGTCTTGATTGGCGTTTTTTGCGACAAAATAAATTGATAACCGCTCAAGGAGAAGCATTTTTTGATATATATTTAGGCAGAGTAAGAATTGATGGTCAGGAATACGAAATTCCCGTCTTTGCAGGGGAGGCAATTAAGGAGATTTTGTTAGGTTCGCGGTGGCTAAAACAATTTATCTTAGTAGCTAATTATCAACAAACACAGGTGACATTAGGATAATGACAAAAAAGGCGATTATTTTACTTTCCGGGGGATTAGATTCAGCGACAACAGCAGCGATCGCTCTAGCTGCTGGTTATCAATTAATTGCCCTTTCCTTTCGTTATGGACAAAGACACGAACGTGAATTAGCGGCGGCGAAAAAAATTGCTAATTTCCTCAATATTAAAGAACATCATCTGATCGAAGTCAATCTATCTTTGTGGGGAGGTTCCGCTTTAACGGATCAATCTATAGCTATTCCCCAAGAGGGAATTAACCCAGATATTATCCCGATTACCTATGTGCCGGGGAGAAATACAGTTTTTATTTCGATCGCTCTTTCTTTAGCGGAAGCAAGGGAAGCGGAGGCGATATATTTAGGAATTAATGCGGTGGATTATTCCGGTTATCCCGATTGTCGTCCCGAGTATTTAGATGCCTTTCAAACTTTAGCTAATTTATCATCGAAAGCGGGTTTAGAAGGGAAAGCACCCCAATTAATTGCCCCTTTGGTGATGGATAGTAAGGTAGATATCGTCCGTCGTGCTGTTAGTTTAGGGGTTCCCATTGCTGATACTTGGTCTTGTTATCAAGGAGAAGTTGAACCCTGCGGTTTATGCGATTCCTGTCGCATCAGAGATCAGGCTTTAATTGAGGCTGGTTATCCCGAATTAGCCACTCCCCTGTTGAAAAACAGCCGGGGAAAATAGGGAGGATAGTGAAAAATGGAGATAATCTAGGCAATTAAATGTTCAATGAGGATTTTACTGCCGATTAATATTAAAACTAAACCGCCGAGAATTTCCACCTTTTGACTAAATAAATTACCGAATTTATGCCCGATAAAAACAGCTATAAAACATAAAGCAAAGGTAATAAAACCGATGACAGTGCAAGCTAAAAGTAAGGGAGTTTTAATCATCGATAAACCCAAACCAACTACTAAAGCATCGATGCTAGTAGCGATCGCTAATCCGATTAAAGTATAGGAATCTAGAGGATTAAATTTTTTTTCCTCGTCATCATTTTGAACAGCTTCGTAGATCATTTTACTGCCGATCGCTCCTAGAATAATAAAAGCGATCCAGTGGTCAAAAGAAGCAAGAAAATCGCGACAAGTTAGACCAATACCCCAACCAATCATCGGCATAATTGCTTGAAATCCCCCAAAAAACAAAGCAATTTTCAAAGCCTTATTAACATGAATATGACGAATCATCAGGCCACTGGTCAGAGAAACGGCCACGGCATCGGCGGCTAATCCCACGGCAACAAAGGAAGTGGTTAAAAGTTCGAGTGAAGTAAACATCTATAGTTGTTTATCCTTTAATTTCCCCTTATCTTAACTAATTTTTACCCAGAAAACTTTCATATTTCTCTCATGATCCTCTCATTTATCTATCATTTCTCTAACCTAAGTAGGTAGGCGTTAAAAGTTGTCAGATGCCCCCCTTATCAAGGGGGATTAAAGGGGGGACTAAGGGGGGATCGGCACCCCCCTTATCAAGGGGGGCAGGGGGGATCGAACCTAAAATCCATTTTTAATTTAATTATAACCAGCTACTTAATTAGTGAGAGGATCGAATTGAAAACGTTTAAAACCACATTACTGGTTTCTAACCGATCGCCTGCACCTGATGGATCGCTTCTGGGGTAAAACTGATGATATACTCAGCTTCTAGGACTTTTTCGCCCGTTACTGTGATTTTATCGGGAAATTCAGCCTTATGAGTCCGAGGAACCAATGCTGCTGTTTTATAAATTCCCCCGAATTTTTTCCAGGACAAAGTTAAAGAAGATACTTTTTCCCATCATCGATCATCCCGTCTGCTTTTAAGGTGGCGAACGCTACCATATAGGAAAAGTGCCAAGTAAAAAATTATGATAATTTCGAGAATTACCGGAGAATGAGGTGGGAGAGAACGGTGATAAAATTAGCTAATTGACTCCCCTAACTTAAGCACTCAATAACCGCTCACTGAAAATATGGCTGATTTTTTTAACACCTATGGTTTTTTAATTGTTTCAATGATATTTGGAGCCATATTAGGCATTTCAATTTATCTGCCCTTAATGGCCGGTCAATTATCCTTAGCAACCCCCGGTTTTTACGCTTTAGGTGGTTATGTTGCCGCCATTCTTTCCACGAAAGTTTTTACTAATACTGGTAGCAATTATCCCCTTAATTTGGTCTTTTTAGAAATGTTAATTGCTGGCATTATTGCGGGAATATTAGCCATAGTTTTAGGTATTCCTGTTCTCCGTTTGCGAGGGATTTATTTAGCTATTGCCACAATCGCCTGGGTAGAAATTTTGAGAATTATTGCCCTTAATCTCGAGATAACTGGCGGTGCGGTCGGTATTTTCGCCATTCCCCAACCTTTCAATACTCAATTAGCCTACCTTTGGCTGGCCTTGCCCCTCTTATTCCTAACTATGCTGTTTCTCTATCGGTTAGAAAACATCAAAATTGGTCGGGCATTTAATGCCATTCGTGCCGATGAATTGGCAGCTGCATCTATGGGAATTAATCCCACCTATCACAAAGTTTTATCCTTCACTTTCGGGGCAGTTTTAGCGGCAGTGGTGGGAGCGGTAAGCGCCCATTTTCTCAATACTTGGAATTCCCGTCAGGGAACTTTTGATGCCAGTATTATTTTCTTGGCTTTCGTTTTAATTGGTGGTTCAAGAACTTTTGTCGGGCCGGTGGTGGGAGGCATTGTTTTAACTGCTTTGCCCGAAGTTTTACGCGCCCTCGGTGGCGTGAATGGTTTACCAATTTGGTTAGGGAATTTCTTGCGCGATGGTCGTTTGATTATTTTTGGAATTTTAATCGTTTTGGGAACGATTTTTTATCCCCAAGGCTTAATTACACCTGAATTAATCAAAAAACTAATTCCTTTTAAAAGACGTTCCTCTCTTAGTCAATTTGATTCCTAGTCATGGATCAATGTTGTCGATTGGATTCCTTTTTAATTAATGATATAATA
>NZ_JASJFE010000581.1:0-1349 GCF_030067735.1 Microcystis sp. M53598_WE2
TGTCAGATCCCCCCACCTATCGGCACCCCCCTTATTAAGGGGGGCAGGGGGGATCAGAGGCAAAATCTATCTTCAATTTAATTATAACTACTTACTTATGTTCATTACCTCCACGATTAGTCTCTCATCAACAATTCTACAAACTCCCACACCCACACCGACTTTAAATAATAATTTAGTTAATTCAGGTTCTCAAGATCTAGTCTATATCGGTGTGTTTCTTCTGGCAATCACCCTAGTCATTGTTATTGGTATTATCAATCAAAAAATTGAATACGCTCTCATTTTTGCCGCCACTCTCACTGCTATTTTAGTTGCTTTCTTCTGGTTTTTATAAGTCCTTCAACCAAGGGGATTGAGGTCATGATATTCTGACTTCCCCAACCGACTCCTAACACCCTATATACAAGCAAAACGATCGGACTTATAATATAATTGTATTGATTGTGGCTTGTTGCTAGAATCACCCCAAATTGACTCAATGGGTTTATAAACGATGACAACCCTAGATATTGCTACCGATATTGTCTGTCCTCCCACCGATTTATGGAGTGATGAACCACCCTTGGAAAGTGATCTGCATTTACAACAAATTATTTTATTATTATCTTGTCTTGATTGGCTCTGGCAAGATAGAAACGATTACTATGCCTCGGGCAATTTGACTATTTATTATAACGAAAGACAACTAAAACAGCGAGATTTTTGTGGCCCAGATTTTTTCGTGGTTTTAGATACAGAGAAACGTCCCCGGAAAAGTTGGGTTGTCTGGGGAGAAGGGGGTAAATATCCCAATCTAATCATCGAAATTCTCTCCGATTCCACCGCTAATGTGGACAGAAAAGCCAAAAAGGAACTATATCAGCATACTTTCCGGACTCCTGAGTATTTTTGGTTTGATCCCAATACTTTAGAATGGCAAGGATTCACTTTAATCGAGGGACAATACCAACCGATTACCCCCAATGAAAACGGTTATTTATGGAGTAAGCAACTAGGATTATATTTAGGAATTTTTGCCAATAAATTGCGCTATTTCACCGAATCAGGTGAATTGGTTCCCACCCCTCAAGAGTCGGCCCGACAGGAAAGATTAGCCAAAGAACAGGAAAGATTAGCCAAAGAAAGAGAACAACAACGGGCGGAAAAATTAGCCCAAAAGCTGCGAGAATTGGGCATTAATCCCGATGAAATTGCTTAAATATCCGATTGGGGGTGTTAGGGTGGAAACCACGGCGCAATTTTTCCTTAATTGCTAGGCATTAAGATGAGTAATCCGAAACTCTGATTCTAGCCTAGAAATCATGGCAAAATCTCCACACTGATGTTATAATAATGACCAAGGGCAA
>NZ_JASJFE010000320.1:0-4796 GCF_030067735.1 Microcystis sp. M53598_WE2
ACTGACTCCTGACTCCCCAAAAGGAAAACTTATATTTTTTTAAAGTATCCCTGCATTTTTATTGCGTACCCGTTGATACATTTCTTCCATTACTTCGATAAAGGAAGTATCCTTATCCCAAAATGCAGGATAATCACCGGCTTTTTTAATGACAATTGCGGGAATAGTTGCGGATTTAACTAACTGAGTATTTTCTGGTAAACGGTGATGAGAGTGCCAAAATTCTTTGAGATCAATTGTTTCTGCTGCCAGTATGGTTTCGGGTTTAGTGTGATAGGAAGTAACCGGGTTAAGAGGAATTTCTTCCTCTTGGATGGAGGAGGAAAGCAGCTTACCGAGGGGAGTTTTTGCTAACTCTTGCAGTAATTTTTGACGAGAGATACCCCGTAATTCAAATAAGAGGAAAGGATCCTGATCTAATTGGGAGGCAACGAGGTAATAAACTCCGGCAATATGTTTACAGGGATTTTCCCAATCGGGACAGGAACAATTGGTGATAAAATCCTTTTGATTGTGGGGTAATAAGTGCAGATTCAGATCGCTAAATGCTTCATCAATATTATCGGGAACTTCTTTGAGCAGCAGTTTAGAGATCATACTCGCTCTTGAACCAAGATTATATAAAGCTTGTGACCACTCTGCTTTAGTAATTGGTTTAATCTCGATACTCACCTTATACAAAGGTTCTTTGTAAACCCCAAAGTAGGGATTAATGGAACCTCGCACCTGAGCAGTAATTAAATTACCGTCAATTGTATAATTCTTGACTTTATCATTTTTAGCGTAGGAACGTCCTCGACTCAAGCGCGCTGAGTCGGTAAATTCCTCTAATGCTTCTATAAAGCGTTGTCCCCACCAAGTTTTACTAAATTTATTCATAGGTTTACCTCGATTAAATAATTGTCTGTTTATTCAATGCGATTAACTGACGAAAACTTTCGTTATCTAATTCCGTTAACCAGGATTCATCATTACTAACAATAGCATTAGCTACCTTTTTCTTTTCCTCGATCATTTCATCAATTCTTTCCTCTAAGGTTCCCAAAGTGACAAATTTATGCACGAAAACATTTTTTTGTTGACCAATTCTAAAAGCGCGATCGGTGGCTTGATTTTCCACCGCAGGATTCCACCAACGATCAAAATGAAAAACATGATTTGCTTTAGTTAAATTAATCCCCACTCCCCCAGCTTTTAGGGATAAAATAAATACGGAAGGTTCTGTTTCGGAATGTTGAAATTCTTCGATCATTTGTTCTCGTTTTGGTTGAGAAGTCCCCCCGTGAAGATAATAGGTATTGTAGCGAAAAGTTTGTTTGAGGTACTTTTGTAAGGAGTCACCGATTTCAGTAAATTGAGTGAAAATAAGCAAACTATCTCCCTCTAAAATTACTTCTTCTAGCATTTCTCCCAAACGCTCTAACTTGTGCGATCGCTCAGGAGTAAAAGCGCTGTTATCCTGTAAAAATTGACGGGGATGATTACAAATTTGTTTCAAGCGCATCAGGGTAGATAAAATTAATCCTTTGCGTTTTATTCCCTCCGCTTCTTCTAATTGTTTTTCCACTTCTTTGATGACAACTTCGTAGAGAGAAGCTTGTTCTTTAGTTAAATTACAATACTGTTTGTTTTCCACTTTGTCAGGTAAATCTTTAATTATCTGCTTATCGGTTTTTACCCGACGCAGAATAAAAGGTTCCACTAATTTTTTGAGAACCGTGGACTGGAGACGATCATTTTGTTTTTGGATTGGCACTTCAAAAGCTTTACGAAATTGAGTTTCTTTGCCTAAATAACCGGGGTTAAGGAAGTTAAAAATTGACCATAAATCAAGCAGTCTATTTTCTACTGGAGTTCCCGTTAATGCGAGACGATGTTGTGCAGATAAACTTAAGATTGCTTTAGTTTGTGCCGCTTTAGGATTTTTGATATTTTGTGCTTCATCAATTACCAAACGTTGCCAAGATTGCGAGTTAAATAATTTCAAGTCCTTGCGAACTAAGGTAAAAGAAGTAATGACGATATCCTTGTGACTAGCTACTATCTGAAATTCGTTCTCATTTTGATAGCGCTTACTACCATGATGAATTAAAACCTGAAGATGGGGGGCAAATTTTTCAATTTCTTTTGCCCAATTTCCCACCACGGAAGTGGGTGCAACTAGCAGAGTTGGTAAAACATTATTATCTCCCTCTCTTTCCCCAACCAATCTAGCAATTACCTGTAGGGTTTTTCCTAATCCCATATCGTCAGCAAGACAACCATTTAAACCCAATTGTTCCAGGTATTGAATCCAGGCAACTCCACGCTTTTGGTACTCCCGCAGCGTTCCTTGTAATTGGGGAGGATTTTCGATCGGTTCTAGTTGACTAGGATTTTGTAATTTCTCTAGCATAGAACCCAAAAATTCATCGGTTTCAACAATAATCTCCTCTGGGGATTCGGCAGCTTTTTTCATTAATTCAATCAGATTCATCTCAGGATTTTCCTGCTGATATTTCTCCCAAAAATCCAGCATTTGCTGCATTTTATTTTGTTCTAATTCTACCCATTGACCTCGAAATTTAACTAGGGGTGTTTTGGTGTTAATTAATTGTTGCCATTCCTCTTGGGTAATAGTTTCTTCACCGATGGCTAGTTCATATTGATATTCAATGATGTTTTCGAGGCTAAAAATCCCTTTACTAACGGGGGTAGATTTGCCCGATTTAGAAGTAGTTTTTAGCCGAACTTTGGCGCGCTGACGACCTTGGGGAGTCCACCAAGCGGGAATAATCACTTTATATCCCGCATCTTCTAAAACCCAAGCAGTTTCTTTCAAGAAAGTAAAAGCTTCTGTAAGGTTGAGAGAAAATCCCGTCGGTTTATCCGTTTCTAATCCTTGCCAAATGGGGGGATAAATACGGGCAGCATAACCCAAACTTAGTAAAATATTTTTGTCTAAATCTTGACCAAAATGCGCTCGTATGCTTGTTCTATTTTCGGGTACTGCATACCAATATTCGTCTAATTCTAATCGCAGGGAGGGGTCTTGTTTAGAGATGAGGATAAAAGTAATTTGCCACTGTTCAATATTATTTTCTGGGGCCTCGGTTAGTTTAAAACCCAGGGTAAAATTAGATATATTTTGGTCTCCTAGTAATTGCTGTCTCCAAGTTTGCCACTGTTGATATTTTTCTAAAGCGGCAGCGGTTTGCAGAAATCCAGCAGTCTTAGTCACAGAGAAGCAATCACCTATAATTGTCTCGCTAATTTTTTTATCAAAACTGGCAGGAATTGCCGTATTAGTGACAATTTCATTGAGGAGACATTCGGAGAAGTGCCGGAGTAGGGTTTTGGGATCGTATAATTGTGGTGAAGCATGGGGATTTTCAGCACCAGCAAGACAAATGCGGGGAAGATATTCGAGATAGCGATCGAGATTGGTTTCGTAGGTTGCTGATATAATTTCCCAAAGAGGATAGATGGCAAAGTTAGCGGTTTTCTTGTTATCTGTGGCTAATTCTCGATATTTAAAAGCAGGAATATAGTTATCTTTGAGAATTATTTCTTTAAAAGCTTGACTGTAGTGATACCAAAAAAGTAAATCTGCACCTAACTGAATCTCTGAGGAGTTGTAAAGACAGATAAAGTGCAGATCATTGAGCAGTTTAAGTACAGGATTAAGGGGATAACAATCAATGTGCCAAGATTGCCATTGGCTATTTTCTGGGGGTTCTTTTTCTAGATAACGCAGTAATTCTAAGGAGGGTAAAGGTTGATTGTCGTGACTAGGTAAAAGAAAGTAGCGGGGGACAAATTGCCGACTAAGAGGATTATAATTCGATTGAACTATTCCTAACTCTCCAGTGAGAAAGCTAGTTAATTCTTCTTTGCTTAACTGAAAAGGATGATAATTATCAGCAGTGGTGCGACTCTTTTTCGGGGTGCTAGTTTCTCCCCAAAGATAAAAGCTACCCTTCTGAATAAATTCATCCGTTGATTGGGGAATCCAAGTACCGTGAAGAATTTTCATGGTTTTTAATGAGTACAAAAGAACTTAAATGAGGGCAATACTTAGCCTCTAGAAAAATTGTAGCGATTATGGGAGGATTCTCCACACTTTTTTGTCCCTTTGCGAACCCAGAAGTCCTCTGGATAAGAGAAAAAGGTTATTGACTCTCCCCCGCTAACCGCTCGCGCGGTGTAGCGGGGGATTCTCGGTTCTTAGGCTTTTAACTAGATCGACCTGGTTTAACCCGGTCGATCCCCGTCAAATCGCCTCCGCGAGCGTTTTCCAACACGGTCAGCCCGACCGCGTTTTTTCCTCGGTTCTCAATTACCTTTGCTGATGCCGTATCTCTTGGTTCGATGTGACCGCAAGAATCACACCGGTGAACTCTTTCCGATAACGCTTTTTTGCCAGTAATCGCGCCACAATTCGGACACTCTTGCGAAGTTCCGTTTTTATCGACCTTAAGATAATATTTTCCCCGTTTCCAAGCGACAAACGGTAATATCTCGTTAATAAAACTACCGATACCCGAATCTAGAGATTGTTTTCTAACGATCCCTCTAGACCACGAAACGAAGTTAATATCTTCAACGAAAATATTATCAGCGAGATCGCAAAGGTAATGACTTAATTTAAAGTGCCAATCTCTACGAGTATTAGACACTTTTTCGTGTAATCTCGATATCTTCTCTTGGAGTTTTAACCAATTGCTAGAGCCTTTAGTTTTCCGTTTCAAGCGTCTTTGTAGCAATTTAAGCTTACTCTGTACTTTCAACAAAAATCGAGGGGCTTTGATTTAATC
>NZ_JASJFE010000564.1:0-1156 GCF_030067735.1 Microcystis sp. M53598_WE2
AGAAACCCTAGGTTTAGATAATTTATCTAGCTTACAAGCAAAGGAAACTTTTTCCGCTCATCCTAAGCTAGATTTGTCCAGAGGAGAGATTTTTAATTTCGGGGTGACAATCAGTGCCAAAGTTAGTTTAAATCTCTATAAGTCTGACTCCACTGGTCAAATTATCCAGAAAAACACTTTTGAGTTAGATAGATTGTCTCTGCTGCATGACTTTGTTTTAGCAGGACAGTATCTCGTCTTTTTCGTCCCACCAATAAAAGCGGATAAATTATCGATACTGTTGGGATTTAAAACTTTTAGTGATGCCATGCAGTGGCAGCCAGAATTAGGAACAAGAATACTAATTTTTGAGCGAGATTCTCTGCAATTAGTCAGTGAAAGTGTTACAGATTCATGGTTTCAATGGCACTTCGCTAATGGTTGTGTGAATGACCAAGGCAATCTTGAAATTGTTTTTGTCCGTTATGACGACTTTAAAACTAATCAATTTTTAAAAGAAGTTGCCACGGGTGAAACCGAAACCTTAGCCATCGGAAAATTAGCAAGTATTACTATTAATCCCCTATCAGCAAAGGTGATTAATCAGGAAATTCTCTCGGATTTAAGCTGTGATTTTCCCGTGGTTTCCCCGCAGCTGGTGGGACAAAAATGGCAAAATACTTTTTTAGCTGTCCATCGTCCCGATAGCGATATTCGTCGGGAAATTATCGGACTTCCCGCTTGTTATAATCACTCCACAGGTAAGTTAACTATTGCTTATCTAGAAAATAACTGTTATGGAAGTGAACCGATTTTTGTCTGCGATGGTTTATCTCCAGAAACGGGATGGTTAATCGTCGTGGTTTACGACGGCAATAATCACAGCAGCCAAGTGAGAATCTATGATAGTCAGCAGTTAGAAAAAGACCCCCTTTGCTGTCTGCAATTACCCAGTGTTATCCCTCCCAGTTTTCACGGTACTTGGCAAGAAAAATCAGAAAAAGGCGCAGAAGCAATCTCAACTGAGAAAAGGGGTTTCTATTTAGAAAACGGGTTTCTTTGAGAAACTATTTAGAAAACGGTTTTTTTCGAGAAACCCGTTTTCTGGACTTGTGAGAGAGAAGCTTTATTCGATTTCTCTACGGTTGAAGATTTAATCAATTGGTTAAATACTTTA
>NZ_JASJFE010000061.1:0-2499 GCF_030067735.1 Microcystis sp. M53598_WE2
AGACCAGAACAGAGTAAATCTGTTAAGGCAGGTGCGAAAAATCCTTCGGGAAAGAAGCAGAAACCCAAATCGTGAGGTTTGGGAATCGCCGTCCGTTTTACGGCGGCGAGGATGTCAATCCACAATACCCTCGATCGAGCTTAGGGTAACATTTTGGGCTTATTGAATTTAACTAGCGATAGATTCGAGGATTTATTAGCCCCATCAAAACAAAAAAACCTGATTTTCGCCCGATTTTCCCCCATTTACCGCCCTAGTCCGACAAATAATTTCTCCCGCAGATAAGAATTATTCTCAATAGATGTACAATAGGAAAAGACAACTTTGCCAAGAATCGAGCAATGAACGATAAAATAACTCGGAGAGTCTTTCTAGGCGCGGGAACAGCCACCTTAGCGTTAGCAGTGGGTCAATTAGGGAAAATAAACGAAGTTTCCGCCCAAACTAAACAATTAAACCTCTATTCCTCCCGTCACTACAACACCGACCGACGATTGTATGACAACTTCACCCGACAAACGGGAATAAAAATTAACCTCGTGGAAGGGGAAGCGGATCCATTAATCGAACGGATTAAAAGCGAAGGCAGCAATAGTCCTGCCGATATACTCCTGACGGTAGATGCGGGGAGACTATGGCGCGCCGACCAACAGGGAATTTTTGCCCCGGTCAATTCCCGCATTCTTACCCAAAGAATTCCTGCTAATTTGCGTCACCCCAAAGGTCACTGGTTCGGGTTTAGTAAACGCTTGCGGGTAATTATGTACAACAAAGACAGAGTTAACCCCAGAGAAATCGATTCCTATGCAGATTTAACCAATCCCAAATGGAAAGGAAAAGTCGTCACCCGGTCATCCAGTAACATCTATAGTCAATCTTTTACCGCTTGGTTAATCGACATCCAAGGGGAAGCGGCCGCAGAAAAATGGTGTCGGGGATTAGTGGCTAATTTTGCCCGTCCACCCCAGGGTAATGATAAGGCACAAATCGAAGCTGTAGCCGCAGGAATTGCCGATTTAGCCCTAGCTAACACCTATTACTTAGCGGGGTATGCCGAAGAAAAAGACCCCGCTAAACGGGCAATTTATGACCAAGTAGGCGTAATTTTCCCCGACCAAGCAGGCCGCGGCACTCACGTTAATATTAGCGGTGGTGGTTTAATTAAAACTGCCCCCAATCGAGAATCGGCCATTAAATTTTTAGAATATCTTTCTAGCAATGAAGCACAGAACTTTTTTGCTAAGGGTAATCAAGAATATCCCGTCGTTCGAGGCGTTGCTTTAGACCCTGTTCTGGCAAAACTCGGACGCGGGAAAGAAGATACCGTTAGTGTGGCTAATTATGGTCCTAATTTAGCCAAAGCGGTACAGGTAATGAATCGCGCTGGTTGGAAATAAGTTATCAGTTATCAGTTATCAGTTATCAGTTAAAGCAATTGAAATAAAACCGAGAGATTATTAGCTGGCATAGGAATTACTTCTAACAATTGTAAACCTCGATCGCTCGCTGCTTGCACCACATCTTCTAAATTCCTCACTCCCCAAGTAGAGTTTTGAGAACGGAGAGAAAAATCAAAGCTTTCGTTACTAGGAGAAGTATGTTTTCCCTGCCGTTTATAGGGACCATAAAGATAGAGAATTCCCCCCGAACCGAGAATGCGACTCGCTCCTGCCATTAACGCTAAACAAGCGGACCAAGGGGCGATATGAATCATGTTAATATTAACAATCGCATTAATAACGATATTTTCCGTCTCTACCGCCCAAACTGACTGATGAACATCGATAAATAGGGGGCGATCGAGATTAGAACTAGGACAATAATCGCACCAACTGCGAATACTATCTAGAGCCAGAGGGTTACAATCCGAGGGAATCCAACGACAAGGGGCAAGACGAGGAGCAAAAAAAACAGCGTGTTCACCCGTGCCGCTAGATATTTCTAGGATATTCCCAGTCTTCGGTAAAAATTGGCTGAGAACTTCTAAAATCGGCTGACGATTGCGTTCTGTTGCCGGAGCATATTGACGTAAATCAGACATAACTAGGGTTTGCGGCAAAAAGTTGGTTGGTGGGGTTAGGCGTCGGTCGTCAGGCGTCAGTCCTGATGAAAAAATTTTCACCACCACAGATGAAAGAGGTTTCCTTCCCTACACCCCACACCCCACACCCTACACCCTCTTTCCAGTCAGGAGGATTATTTTTATTTATTCTCCCTTCTCCCCATCCTACTCTGCAATAACTACTGGCAGCCAGAAATACGTTGGGTTCATATCATACTTTGTGCTTTTTGTCAAAAAAACTTTTTTTTTGCAATAAAACTACACACAAAAAAGATCATCGTTGTTGGTGAAATTGACTAATTTACCCGTCCTAATTAGGATAACCTTCTAGGTTTGGTGAGGGTTTCAACCATTGCTGCCTAAAAAAGCACAGAATATTCCATTATGAAATTCAGTAAAATCGCTGTAACCATTGTAACATCGTTGTTAAATAAAAA
>NZ_JASJFE010000525.1:0-1549 GCF_030067735.1 Microcystis sp. M53598_WE2
CCAGTATATTTAGTACCGAGAAAAGCGAGATTGATTAATAATTGATGATTCCTATTCATAGATATTAGCTAGTTAAGTAGGTAGGTGTTAAAAGTTGTCAGACACCCCCCTTATCAAGGGAAGATTAAGGGGTGATCAGCACCCCCCTTATCAAGGGGGGATTAAGGGGGGATCCATCTTCAATTTAATTATAAATACTTACTTATTATAAAAGAGAACGATAAGCTTTTATAGTAGCTTGTGCGGTTTTTTGCCAAGAGAATTTTGCCGCTTGTTTTTTTCCTTTAGTGATTAATTCTTGACGGAGAGAGGTATCACTAATCACCTGATAGATTGCCGCAGCAATTTCTAGGGGATTATCGGGATTAATTAATATTGCCGAGTCTCCCGTGACTTCGGGTAAGGATGCAGTATTAGCAGTTACCACGGGACAACCTAAAGTCATCGCTTCTAAAACTGGTAATCCAAAACCTTCATAAAAGGAAGGATAGACAAAAACATCGGCTTTTTGATAATAATCCGCAACTAAGTCATCGGCAAGATAATCAAGATGTTGAATACTATCTCGAAAGGGAGACTGAGATATTTTCTCGAAAATTGGTTCATACTTCCATCCTTTTTTGCCAATCAGAATCAGATTATGGTCTAATTTATACCTGTCCTTGAGATAGTTAAAAGCACTGATAAGATTAATAATATTTTTTCTTGGTTCTAGGGTACTAACAAAGAGTAAATAGGGTTTAGTGATGGTTAGAGATGAGGGATAATTGGGGAGAGAAGAATAACGACTTGCGAGGGGAGTAACAAAAATTTTCTCTGGGTTCACATCTAAATATTCAATAATATCTCGTTTGGTACTTGCGGAGTTAGCAATGACTAAATCAGTCCATTTTAGACATTGTTTAATCCGTTGGGTGTAGGTTTTGACAATCCCCGTGACAAACTCAGGATATTTAATAAAAGTAACATCATGAATAGTCATAACTTTACGACTCTGACGACAAGGATACACCACATGATCCAATCCGTGGAGAATATCGGGAGAATCAAGAAAGTTTTCTAGATAGGGAATTAGAGGATTAGGAAATCGGGTTAAGATATTGCTAAGACTGACGGGAATTGGTAAACATTTAACCTCTGGATAGGATTGCAGTTTTTCGGGGATAGAAAGATTACCCCGCAGCCAGTTTTTTACCGATGGTTGAAAACAGAGGGACAGGGAAAAGTTTTCTTGGTTTTGTAATTTAGCTAATTCGGCAATCAGGTGATAAGCATATAATCCAATTCCACTAGGATTTTGTCTTATCGGTGTACCATCAACTAAAATTTTAAGCATTTGTGGTTAGATGAGATTGACGGGATAGATATTTTTAAAATTACAGATTCAATTGTCAATTTTGCTCGCTTAGGACAAGATTAAAATCGGCAATAAACTCCACCCTAATAGTTAATCTTACCCTATAGCGTCCCTAAATAGCAGCTTTTTTGGGCTAGGTTACAGGGAATACTTAATTTATCGGGCAATTTTTTCGATTATTGTCCCCTCACC
>NZ_JASJFE010000817.1:0-5200 GCF_030067735.1 Microcystis sp. M53598_WE2
ACAATTGGTGTGACGCAACCATGAAAATAAGTTGTCGTTCCATTACGATGATTGCGGCAATTACAATGGGGACAACTAATTTTCTTTGAAGAAAAATATTCCGTACCATCTAAAGCTATTAAAATTTCCTCATCTAAGTAGAAAAATTTTTTAATAACTCCCGGTTTTTTTAACCATTGATAGACTTGTTGAAAAGAGCCAAATATTGTGGCAGCTGGGATAGGATCTAACAGGTTTCTGATTTGATTATCACCAGGTATTTTTTTGATACCAAATAAACTTGAAGCATTATCTTTTCCCTTACTACTTTTCATCAAACGTTGATGCTCTAAAAAAGAAGGTGACTGAGTAAAAAAAACCGAAAAAGCCGCCTTAACTGCATCTTCTACCTGATATTTGGTATTGTTTCCTGGTTTTCTGTCATCGGGTAAGTCATGTAATTCTTGAACTAAAAATTGTATTAATTCAGGAATTTCTCAAGTCACAGCCTTTTTCGTCATCGCAGAACAGTTTGATTAATTAATATTTCCAACTTAATAAGTTTACCTCAACAGACAACAATCATCAATTTTTATTTGGTTCTCTTTCTGATGTAGAGAACTTTTGTTCTAGATTGCTCCCATCTTTCAAATATTTTGAGTATAAATACTCTATATACTCACTTCTCTGCGATGCAGTCGCACTCGCGGGAGCGCATTTTGTAGCTTGCTTAAAGCTTTGTTTCTGTCTGTATCACTTGTTACTTTTTAAAATGAGAATTGCTGCTTGGCCTGTACCTTGCTTGCCCGTTGGGATTCTGGCTATCAAGAGCCGTGGTTAGTTTTGACCGACTTGTCACCCCAAAGGGCTGATGCCCTCTGGTATGGCTTACGTCCTTCTACGGAGTGTGTTTACCGCGACCTCAAATCCGACGGCTGGCAATGGCAAAACACTCGCCTGCTTGACCCAGAGCGTGCCGAACGCCTTTGGTTAGCTATGGCTGTAGCTACTCTCTGGATGGTTATGCTGGGAGGAGAAGCGGAAAATCAATCTCCTGAACCCAATTTGTCGCCACTTCCCCCCCAACATACTGTCTTTAGTAAAACTCTCCATCTCAAACCTCTACGTCAGCTTTCTTGTTTTCTTCTGGGTTCTATTACCCTAGTTGCTGATTTACTGAAAGGTTTATCGATTCACCTTCATCGTTGGAGTTCTTTCCCTCCCACCCCCGTTGATGCTTTTTACTACTCCCCTTCCTCTTAGTTGTAAAATACCTACACCTGTCAGACTTCCCCACTTCCCTAAAATTCCAGAGGTTATAAGATAATTAAGCGATGATTAAAGAACCGTTAATTGAATTGAGAGGAGTATCGAAAAGATTCGGGGATAATGTTATTCTCGATGGTTTAGATTTAACCATTTATCGAGGGGAGGCCCTGGTAATTATCGGGCCGTCGGGAACGGGAAAATCAACGGTTTTACGAATAATTGCGGGATTAACGGGGATAAATGCTGGAGAAATTCGTATTAAAGGTCAATTGCGTCAGGGATTGCTAGAAGATGGTCGAGAAGCGATGCGAACTTCCTTAGTTTTTCAACAAACGGCCCTGTTTGATTCTCTCACCGTCGGGGAAAATGTCGGTTTTTATCTTTATGAACAAACTAATTTAAAAAAAGCCAGAATTATGGAATTAGTGGAAAAAAGCCTGGAAATGGTCGGTTTACAGGGAATTAGTGACCTTTATCCCTCGGAACTATCGGGAGGAATGCGTAAACGGGTGGCTTTTGCCCGCGCTATTATCACTAATCCCGATAATCCGGCCGATAATCCAGAATTACTGCTGTATGATGAACCTACCGCCGGATTAGACCCGATAGCTTCCACAATTATCGAGGATCTAGTGCGGACTCTCCATGAAAAATCAGGGTCTGCGAACACTTATGTGATGGTTTCTCACCAACAAAGTACCATCCGACGCACCGCCGATCGAGTAGTATTTCTCTATCAGGGAAAAGTGCAATGGCAGGGATTAGTGGCAGATATCGATCGTACCGATCATCCCATGATCCGACAATTTTTTAGTGCCAGCATTGAAGGCCCGATTAGGACAATCGTTTAAGCTACATTAAGCTAAATTAAGAACTATCGAGAATGAGAGAAAAATCATGCAGAGTTCGCGAGCTTTACGGGAAGGAAGACTAGGTTTGTTTGCTCTAGGCGGATTATTAGTCTTTGGGGCGCTCGCTATCTGGGTTCGCGGGGGGGGATTTGGTCAAAGAACCTATCAATTAATCTTCGAGTTTGCCGACGTGGAAGGGTTACAAGTCGGGGCGCCGGTGCGTTTTCGCGGGGTGAGAGTGGGAAGAATTACGAGTTTTATCCCGGGAAGCAATCAAGTGGAGGTTATTGCCGAGATCGCTTCTGCTACTTTAGTTATGCCTAGGAAGGTAACTGTTACTACCAATCTTTCCGGATTAATTGGTGAGGCAGCCATCGATATCACTCCCTTAGTTTCTTTAAGTGCTGAGGCCAAAAATCTCGACCCTCTGGCTCCCGACTGTGATCAACAGTTAATTCTCTGTAATAATACTCGTTTACAGGGGACAACAGGAACACAATTAATGTCTAGTGTTGGTCGTTTAGTGGATACTTTTACCAGTCCTGAATTTGTGGGTAATCTCAATGATGTCACCAAAAATACCGCTATAGCAGCTCAAAAAATCGCCCGTTTATCCGATGATACCTCCCAGACTATCCGTAATGCCCAAAGAGAAATCTCTCGTCTATCTTTGGAATTAGCTACCACCAGTCGCTCGGTCACTAATACAGCTAATAATGCCTCCCGTTTTGTCAATACTTTAGATAATACCGTTCAGGAAAATCGCAGTCAAATCAGCAGGACTTTTCAACAATCTTCCCAATTGGTCGCTAATCTCAATGCTGTTCTCAGCGAAAATCGCGGACAAATTGTTGATACTCTCGGTAATATTAATCAAGCTAGTTTAGGTATTGGTAGTCTCGCTAATAATCTCAATAATACCGCCCTGAGGTTGAATGCAGGTTTAGATGAAATTGATACTAAACAAGTCATGCAAAATATCGAGACTATTTTGAATAATGCGGTGGAAACATCGAATAATTTACGAGAAATTACTAAAACTATTAACGATCCTGCTACAATTGTCGTACTGCAAAAAACTCTCGAATCCGCTAGGGTGACTTTTGAAAATACTCAAAAAATCACCTCCGATATCGATGAGTTAATTGGTGATCCCCAATTTCGCGAGAATTTAAGACGTTTAATCGATGGCTTAAGTAATCTGCTTTCTTCCGGGGAACAATTAGAATATAATTTGCGTATCGCTCAAACTTTAGATACCATGACTCAAGAGTTAGCTAAACAAAAAGTTTTGACCATCTCTCGACCTTTAAATCCTAAGCAAATGCAACTCTATCCCCAATTTATCGTTCAACAACCACCCACGAGTGAAAAATGACAAAACAGCACAATTCAAGCGATTTTCAGTGAACAGTAATCAGTGAACTGAAAACTCACATCTGATAACTGATAACTGATAACTGATAACTGATAACTGATAATAATATGTTGAAATCAATTTGTATTACTCTTGGAACTCGTCCTGAAGCGATTAAATTAGCTCCCGTTATTCGTGCTTTTCAAGAATCGGAACAGTTTCAAACCCATGTAATTCTGACGGGACAGCATAAAGAAATGGTAGCGCAGGTGATGGAATTATTTGCTTTAAAAGCAGATGAAAATCTGGATATTATGCAAACCCGTCAAACATTAACTGATATTACTTGCCGCAGTTTACGGGGTTTAGAAACGGTTTTTGAACGCATAAAACCAGATTTAATTATTGTGCAAGGTGATACTACCACGGCTTTTGCTGCTGCTTTAGCGGCTTTTTATCAACAAATTCCTATCGCCCATGTGGAAGCAGGATTAAGAACTAATGATATCTATAATCCCTATCCCGAAGAAGCTAATCGCCGCCTAATTTCTCAACTGACTACCCTACATTTTGCTCCCACAACTTTAGCCGTGGAAAATTTACAAAAATCTGGGGTGACAGGAAATATTCACCACACCGGCAATACGGTTATTGATGCTTTATTAAGCGTAGCCAAAACCGCACCAGAATGTCAAATTGCGGGCTTAAATTGGTCAGATTATCGGGTTTTATTAGCTACGGTTCACCGCCGGGAAAATTGGGGCGAACCCTTACAGGATATTATCAAAGGATTCACTTTGTTGTTAGAAAAATATGCCGATACAGCCCTATTATTACCCCTCCATCGCAATCCCACCGTCCGAGAACCAATAAAGTCCGCTTTGGGCAATCATCCCAGGGTATTTTTAACTGAACCTCTCGATTATGCCGAGTTAGTGGGGGCGATTCAACGCTGTTATTTATTATTAACTGATTCGGGGGGCATTCAAGAAGAAGCCCCTAGTTTAGGAAAACCGGTTTTAGTATTGCGAGAAACCACGGAAAGACCGGAAGCAGTACAAGCGGGAACAGCGAAATTAATTGGTACTAATCCAGAGCAAATTTTAGCAGAAGCGGGAGAATTATTAGGGGATAAAATCGCCTATGATCGTATGGCTAATGCCATTAATCCTTTTGGAGATGGACAAGCATCCCAAAGAATCCTCCAAATCGTCCAAGATTTTTTGGCTTAATCTATGACTACTTGGTTGGGTATCGACCCCGGATTAGCGATTGTCGGTTGGGCTATTCTCCGGGATAATAGTGAGTTAATGCCGATTTTAGTCGATTACGGCACGATCGAAACTTCTAAAAATCTTTCTACTGCCCAGCGTTTGATCGAAATTGAACGGGATTTAAAGGAGTTAATCGCAGAATATAAACCGGGGGAAATTGCCGTGGAAATGCCCTTTTTTAACCGGCAAATCAAGGCAGCCGGTGGAGTCCTGCAAGCATTGGGAATTATCAATCTGGTTAGCTGTCGCGATGGAGGAATTGAACCGATTTTCCTCCATCAAGCTAGTTGGAAATGTCATCTCGGCCATGGTAGGGCCACTAAAGCGGAGGTGGCCGAACAAATTAAGTATTTATTCGGATTGACAAAAATGCCTATTAATGACGCTGTAGATGCTATAGCGATCGCATACGCTGCTTTCAGTGGCGTTCGCAATCAAATCTCTTGAAGCAATTTGACGAAATTGGCGCA
>NZ_JASJFE010000366.1:0-2076 GCF_030067735.1 Microcystis sp. M53598_WE2
ATGGGGATAGGTTGGGAGGTTCAGCTTTTTATGATGTGGAGTATTATCATAACGGAAAATTAAGGTATTCATGGTATTCATATACTGATAAGCGTACATATTACGATTAATAATTGTTTCGATATTGACAAACTCTCGAATATGCAGAACTGAATTATCAATGAATTTAATTTCGGCTCGAATAAATCCTTCATAACTATCACGTTTTTCACAATCTAGCGTAAAAAATTTTACTACTGAACAGGTTGCGATAATTGTTTGAATCTGTTGAAAATAATCTTCAATTAACAAATTCAATTCCTCTGAGTCTTTCTGCTTTTTCCTGTAGGCATTGTAGCATTCGCAATTCGCCAATCCATTCGTCAAGTTCCAGGGTTTCTTGAAATTCGTCGTTTTCGTAGCGATGCAGAAATTCTGCTGTGGACAGTTGATATTTGTCCTCAAATTCTCGCAGTCGTTGTTCGGTACGCTGGATACCCGCTTCAGTGGAACGTAGGGCTTCAGCGATTGCGCCTTCGATTAGAGGTTTGAGGGAGCCGGAGTGATGAGAGATGAGTGTGAGTTCCTTCATAATAAAATGGAGCTAAAAAGCTGGTGTCTAGGTAAATCAATAGTGTGCTTCTTGGCGTAATTGTTGCAGGATGTCAAGGCTTTGGATCGCGGAGGGTTGATGTTGGGATCGCAAAGCCTGGTGGGAACTTAGAGGGTGGCGGGAATTTAGCGGGGGCGAGAGTTGGGCAATGAGTTGACCTTCTCGGAAAATAATGATGTCTTGTCCTTTTTCAACTTCATGGAGGAGTTGGATGAGGGTGATGGAGGTATCGGTGATTTCTATTTTGAGCATGGGGTTGGCGTTTTAGCTTGTCTAGGTACTTAGCGATCGCTATAATGATAACGACCTTGCAAAAATTCTATCCGATCGTGACTAACCAGATAAACAATACGATCAGATTGGGTAAGGCGGCGAGACCAAACATTGGCATCTTGATATTTTAAGGGTTCAGGTTTGCCCGTTCCTTCAAAAGGATTGCGTCGAATTTCTTCAACTAAAGATAACAGACGAAGGGCAATTTTTCTCTCAGTTTCTACCCAATATCTGAGGTCTTCTAGAAACCTTATATCAAAAACGAGTTCGCGTTCTGGCTTAGGCTGAGACTTTTTCTTCTTTGTCAATACCTAACTCCTGGCATAAGTTTTCTAAAGTTTGAGGCTGATTCGTTCTGGCTTTGGCACGTTGTAGTGCATCTAGGAGGCGTACTGCATTTTCATGAGAACTGAATAAATAAGCAGTTTCTATCAAGCTATTGAGTTCTGCTGTAAGAATCAAGGAAATGCTTTCACCACCTTCCCGTGTAATTTCTATTGGTTGACGAGTAGAAATGACGCGATCGCAAATTTTGTCAAAGTTACTACCAGCTTGAGTCTGGTCAATTTTTGGGTTCATTTTTTCTCCTTTCTCCTTCTCTCTCAGATTATACTTTTGACTTTTGACTACTGAGTAGACTCAATCATAGGCGGAATGTCGGTTTTAGCGTCGTTGGCGAGTTGGTTGGCGCGGGCGACGGGATCAAAACGGAGGCTAGGATTCCACTTTTGGGCGATTTTAAAGCCTTCAATTGCCTCATTGATTTTGCCTTCCCTAGCTAAGGCTTCGCTGTATTCGACGAGGTAGGGGGCGCTGGCTTGGGTGAGGTCGGGGGTTTGGCAGGTTGCTAGTTTAGCTAACGCTTGAGGATTGACGATTAAATAGTTTCGGAGCCAGTGGCAACCTCGAACCAACAGGCGATCGAGATTTTCCACAGGCCAAACCCTCACCGTCCCGTCAGAGGAGGCGGTGACGATGCGCTTGCCGTCCGGGCTAAAGGCGGCTGTTATGACAGCTTTTTGATGGCCGTTGAGGGAGGCGATTTCTCTTCCCGTCTCGGCATCCCACACCCTCCCTGTCTTGTCTTCTGAGGCGGTGACGATACGCTTGCCGTCCGGGCTAAAGGCGGCTGTTATGACAGCTTTTTGATGGCCGTTGAGGGAGGCGATTTCTCTTCCCGTCTCGGCATCCCACACCCTCGCTGTGTTGTC
>NZ_JASJFE010000050.1:0-3114 GCF_030067735.1 Microcystis sp. M53598_WE2
AATTTTGCACGACTACTTAGCAGTTATCTTAATTGTGAGGTACAAACTCTCTGGTTTTGGGGAGTCGTTATCTTGAAGATAAAGGCTGTGGTAAAGTAAAAACCAAGAAAGAAAGCCAGTATTTATTCTTCAAAATCATTGACTAAAATAACGCAGTCCCTTTACCAATCTTTCTACTGCCGTTAAAGCCGTTTCTGGAGATAAAGCACCGTAGGCAAGACGCAAATAACAGCCTTCTGTTATCCCAAAAGTTGAACCGGGTAACACCGCCACCCGCTGCCGCTCAATTAAAGTTTTAACTAACTGAAAATCATTCTTGTCTGTGGTAATTTTCAGGAAAAAATAAAAAGCCCCTTCCGCAGTGGCAACATCACAGATATCGCCGATTGATTCTAGAGCATTCAGGCAAATTTCTCTAACTTGACTGATAGTTTTTAACTCTTCTAAAGGATAGCTTTTACCCACCTGTAACGCCCCTAGGGCCGCGTATTGCGAAACCACCGGCGGACAGATTAAAATAGTATCCTGAATCTTATTAATCGCCTCAGATAAATGTTCTGGTACTACCATATAACCAATGCGCCAACTGGCAAAACCGTAGGCTTTTGAGAGACTAAATAAGGAAATAGTCCAGGATTCACTACCAACAATTGCCGCCGGGGAAAAGTGGCGGGCATGGTTATAGGTAAAATACTCATAGGCCTCATCATGAATGTGATAGATGCCTTTTTTTTGACAGATTCGATTGACTTCTCTTAGGGTATTTTCTGGATAAACTACTCCCGTGGGATTATTAGGAGAAATCGTCACCACTGCCTTAGTTTTTTCCGTGATTGCCTCTTCAATGGCGGCCGGACGCAATTGATAATTTTTGTCTGTGGCAACCAAAATAACTTGACAATCAGCCATTTTTATGGCCATTTCATGATTGAAATAAAAGGGAGTGTTGAGAATAATTTCATCCCCCGGGGAAGTAATGGCTAAAATGGCATTCATAAAGGCCATATTACTGCCCGCCGTCACAAAAATTGCCTGTTTATCGCTGATTTCTACCCGATTATCTTCGGCTAGTTTTTGCCGAATTACTGCTAATAAGGGGGGAATTCCCGCCACAGATTGATATTGATGATTTTTGGGATTGGCTAAAAATAAAGATAGAGATTCGATCGCCTCCCGGGGTGGATCATAGGAAACAACCCCTTGACCTAGGGAAATAGTGCCGGGGTTCGCTTTAATTAATTGACCGACCACGGGAATAATCGGTGTTTGTACCCCGTCCATGCGGGAGAGAAGGTCTTTCATTAAAGTAATCAATGGAGCCGAGCAGAGTCGAACTGCTGTCCAAATTAGGTATTGACTGTCCGTTCATTCACAGGTTTAGTTTCGATTACCCTCGAAACGGGGACTGTCACTTATCCCGGACAGTGGGATGCTCTAGTTAAAGCTTAGACGGTTAACTAACTAGAGAAAGTTAAACGTGGCATCCGTTGGGGGTTTATCCATAGTCCTTAACGGAGTCAAACTATGAATGCTCGAGTCGATTAGAGACTATTAGGCAGCTACAGGAGCGGCTTTACGAGCGAAAGGAACGATGTTGTTCGCATTTACTTTTTGTTTGAGCCTTTGATTTACGAGAGGAGACTCACTCTCGACCTGTATCACGGGGGAGCTTTCGCTAACCTGTCGAAACCGTTACGGCCCCTTGTGCTTACATTCTGATTATAGCATATTTTTTGATTAAGCTAATTTCGGCTCAATTGAGGATTTTTCCCTTCCCAGGCGTTAGAGCCTGGCTAGATCGGTAAAAAAGGTTTTTATCGCTGATTTTTGGGAAAGTTATCCTATATTTGCGATCCAGCTGCCATGGTTGATGCCGAAGTTGCCTCAACTCTGAACATTTTATGAAGATGCCCTGGCGTGGACGAGAGTGTAATTAATCCGTAAAGCTTCTACACGGGCGAAATGTTGAATATTACCCGTAACCAGTTCTAGATTAGATTGAATCGCCGTGGATGCGATCTGTAAATCGGCATGGGCGAGAATATTTCCCTGTTGTTCTAGTTGCGCTTGAATTTCTCCGTAAATTTTCGCTGTCAAGCGATCGAATGGCAGGATCGTGAATTCGGGGATAATTCTCGTTTCGATTTTTTCCAGAAAATCATTGCGCTTGGGGGAACGGAACGCACCTTTATATAGTTCGGCGATCGTGATACTGCTAGTATATTGATTTTCTCGATCTAGCGATCGTAACCATTGCAGATAGTCCAGTAGCGGGCGCTTGCGTAACATCTCTGAAATAGCATCGGTATCAAAGAGATAAGCCATCAGGTTCTCTCGTCCAAGATATTATCCAGTTCTTCGGCTAATTCTTCGGAATCTTCCCAATTTTCGCTTAAATTCGCTAACCCTCCCCTCTGACGAGCGCTTCTCAGTCGTTGCAATTGTCGGATATCTTCGTAACTCACTAGGGCAGCCACGGGTTTGCCGTAGCGGGTGATGACAACGTAGCCCTCTTGGAGAGCAAGATCGATCGATTCGGAAAGACGCGCTTTCACTTCGGCTGTCGAGAGGATTTTTGTCATTGATCTTAAGTTGGACATCTTGACCATAATAATTCTAGTATATCGATTTCCACTCATACCAGAGTCGATTCAAGGTTGATGCGCGATCGGCGGCGTTGTCAAGTTTGAAGATGATCGCGTATCGGAGCAGCATTGAAAACGCTTTGAGAGCAGGGCTTTCCTTGTGTCGCCATTCATTCTTCATATTCTGTCTGATCTTCTCACTTCCCCTCCCGACCACCGACTCCTAACCCCATCAACAAACTTATTTTGAATGGCCACCTATCAACAATCTATCTCCATACCACAATTTAGCCATTTTGTCAAAAAAAATTTGACTTTGCAACAAAACTACACAAAAATTAGATCAACGTTGTTCGGAAAAAAAGGGAGAATTGGCGGAACTGTTTGGTTTTGCCCAAGGGAAAAGTCTAGATTTAGCAAGGGTTTTAAGACAACCCAGATCATTAAAACCCTAAAAATTACAATAAGAGGCATCATAGCATAATGCAAAATTATACCAGAATCGCTGGAAGTATTGCAACCTCGTAAA
>NZ_JASJFE010000701.1:0-1410 GCF_030067735.1 Microcystis sp. M53598_WE2
AAATCCACAATTAAAGTTAATGACCGAGCTACTTCACCTAGAAGGAGTTGTCGTTACCAATTATCAAATTATTACCGATATAAGAATTGTTTTACATTTAGAAAATATGTCAAGAGAAAGCCAGTGCATTATAAACCCGTCCATTGCATAACACAAACCGAAGAACCGAAAAAACATGGCAGACAATTTAAAATCAATGACGAATCCACATGGTGGCCAACCGACGCAACAGTGGAAATCAATGACCCGAAACTCGGATTAATCCGAGTGAGTCAATGGCAACAGTTACATTTTAAAACAGCTTCTCAGCAGAAATTAAGTCTAATTAAAGTGGAAAGGTTGAATCCTAAAAAAACGGGAGAGGCACATCGCCCCTTATGGTTAATTTGGGTGGGAGAGGCATTTTTATCCTTAGAAAAAGTTTGGTCACAATATGCACGTCGTTTTGGAGTTGACCATTGGTATCGCTTTGCGCTCGCAAAGATTACATTGGACTTTACCTTCTTTAAGTACACCTGTTCAATGTGAGAGATGGAGTGATTTAATGCCGTTGATGACTTGGCAATTATGGTTAGTCAAAGATTTGGTAGCAGATTATCATCTTCCTTGGCAAAAACCGCAAACCCTATTAACTCCTGAAAGGGTAGCACAGTCTCTGTTTTCCCTTTTGATAGAGATTGGTTCGCCCGCTCAACCACCTAAAACTAGAGGAAAGTCTCCTGGCTGGGAAAAAGCTGAGAGGGGGACAAGCGAGCTAGAAGGTAGATAGGGCAAGCGATATAGCTCTTTGTCCTTTGATGTAATCCTTCAACCGATAGCGGCTAATTTGCATTAGCTCTTCTATATTTTTTTGGAACATTTGATGTAGCTGGAGCCAATGATAGAGATGTTGACCCACATAAAAACTACTGTGTCTGCGTTGACCTTTATATCTTTTTTCAGGTCTTGTGACATATTTTTGGATTCCCATATCCTTAATTTTTTTACCTTGCAGTGTGGCACTTGTATAGGCGATAGCTATAACAATTATCAGCTTTGATAAGTATTGCGGTGCTAATTGAGAACCTTCTAAGCTATAGCCTCCCGACTTAAAATCTCGGAACATCTCCTCAATATCAAATCTTTTTTGATAGGCCATTATTGCCGTCTCTAAATCTCCAAAGTTAGTCAGAATATACCAAGGCTCTTTTGTTTGAAAAACCCGATAAGTTTTTTTCCACTTACCCGCTAAGTTAAACTCGCCAAATCCCTTCTCTTTTGTAATATTTACATCATGCAAAAATAATTGAGTTCCTGGACTTAAACCTAACTCTCTCATTTCTTGATAAATTCCTTCTTTTGTCTTGACATTTGTACTTTTTTTTTGTCTTAAACAAAAGTACAAACTCTGCTTCTGAAGCCACTTTCCAA
>NZ_JASJFE010000688.1:0-1063 GCF_030067735.1 Microcystis sp. M53598_WE2
AAAAATAGGCTTTTCGAGGGTAATTCTTGTTTTAATTCTCCATGTACGCAGTCTTTAAAAGCCTCTATTTCGTTCCAAGACACGATTAAGAGTGGCTTTTAGGCTAAGTATAATTACTTATCGCGTAAGTGAGATGCTCCCATAACTCATAACTCAATAGCATAAAACTGATTCTTAATGTGTAAAATGTGTAAGAGGAAGAGACGCAAAAAATAAACCTGCTCAACTGACTAAATGAACGGGGTTATGATATTATTCCAATAGGAAGGGATAGATAGGGTTATAGCTATGAGTATTGATATCTCCGATGAAATTCTCAGTGCCACACGCATGACTGAAGCTGAGATGAGGCAGGAAATTGCGGTCATGCTCTTTCAAAAAGAGAAGCTCACCCTTGCTCAAGCGAGTCGATTTGCAGGAATGAATCGTATTGCTTTTCAACACCTACTTGCAAGTCGTCAAATTCCGGTACACTACGATGTCGAAGATTTTGAACAGGATATTAAGAACTTGCGGGAGATGGGAAGATTGTGATTGTTGTCAGTGATACATCCCCTATCAACAATCTTGCCGCCATTAATCAACTTCATCTGCTACAACAACTTTACCAAATAGTTTTTATTCCCGAAGCAGTTTATCGAGAATTAACTGAGCCTGATTTTCTGGTAGCAGGTTCAATAGAGGTACAAACCTTAGATTGGATTCAAACTCGAACGGTAACTAACCGCACAGTGATTAAAGCTCTTGCTGATGAACTAGATAAGGGAGAAGCTGAGGCTATTGCTTTAGCACTTGAGTTGGGAGCAGATCAAGTTTTGATTGATGAGCGTCGTGGTCGTAGAATTGCTGCTAGACTTAATCTTCGATACACAGGAATTCTGGGCATTTTAGTTGAGGCGAAGAATCGAGGGTTAATCTCTAAGGTGAAACCCTTGCTAGACGCTTTGATCAATCAAGCAGGATTTTGGGTGGCTGCACCTTTATACAGCAGTGTTTTACAGATGGTTGATGAAGAAAAAAATAAACCCCCTCAAGATTGAATGAAGGGGTATTTATGGTATTT
>NZ_JASJFE010000927.1:0-4098 GCF_030067735.1 Microcystis sp. M53598_WE2
AAGTGTCTCGATAGAAATACCCGACCTTTTGACTTGATCGATAAAGTTAACTACCGTAGTTAATAACCCATCTTCCACTTGAATTGACCCTAAAACTCCCGCACTTCTAGCGCGAAATTGAGCCGAAGCTAAAAGTAAATCTAAACGCTTTTGTAGGTCTTCTTCTGTCATATTTTGGGGATCGATGGAAACGGCAGCGATTACCTGTTTCTCCTCAAAAACTCGTTGATTGGGAACCACATCAGCAAAGACACGAATCTCGCTTTCTCCTAAGACATAATTACCTGCTGAAAGGATTCTCACCACATATTCTTTACCGTCCTGTAATTGTTGACTTAACTGTTCTACCTGTGCTTTTGTGATCTTAACTAAACGCTGGTCAAAATTAGGCTGATTCGGTTGGGTGGCACGGATAGCATTCATATTCGCTTCTCGCAATAACTTATCAATAACAGCGACAATAGCTTGAGTATCAACAATACGAAAAGCTCCAAAAGATAACACCTGTCCCCGGAAAATAGCGATTTGTTTTTCCCGCAATTCTTGATAGGTTTGATAGTATTGTTCTAAAACTTCCACTTCCCGCTTAAGAAAAGCCATTTGGGTTTCTAAATCTTTTAATTTTCCCTCGCGCTGTTCCAAAGCCAAATTTTTATCCACAATCGATCGATCGAGTTCTCCAATGCGTTGATCCCGGCGATCAATTTCTAGCTGTAGGGTTTTTTGTTGGGTTTCCAACTGTTGAAGTCGCGCTTGTCTGGTTGTTAATAACTTTTGTTGATTAGCTAACTCTTTATCTCTAACTTGAACGGTGGTTTGTAGTTGATTGATCTGACTAGAAAGAATTGATTTTTGTTGGGACAATTGATCCCGTTGACTGATTAACTGTGCCTTTTGATTAGTTAAAATGACTCGTTCATTGTTTAAATTAGCAACTTCCTTACGAAACTTTTCCAACTGTCCCGAAACTAATCGCAAACGTTGACGAGAAGCTTGATAATTTTTGTTAAGAACCTCTAGACGTTTCTGCACAGCTATCTGTTCACTTTTAGCCGTTTTTAAAGCCTTTTCCACCTGATTTTTTTGTTCGGTGGTTTTTCTCACCTGTCTTTCTAAATCCTTAATAGCAGCACGACGTTCATTTAAAAGACGATCCAGTTCAAAAACCCCTTGACGCAGGGATTTACTAGAAGCAAACAAGACAATTAAAGTCGAACCGGCGATCAAAATTCCCGTTACAATCGTCATCAAAGTCGCGGTTTGTTTCGGACGCAGATTAAATAAACGCATCCTTTTCTTACCGATACGGCTCCCTATGCGATCGCCAACCGCCGCTATCAGACCACCTAAAACCACGATGGCCAAAACCAAAATATAAGCGCTAGTCATCCAGAATTTAAGTAAATTGTTGACTGAGAGCGACGGGATTATGGACGGTAATTTTCTTCTTGTAAATTGAGACCATTTCTTGATCCCGCAGCTCTCCCAATAAACGGGTGACAGTGACGCGGGTAGAACCGATCGCTTCTGCGATCGCTTGGTGAGACAATTTTAGATCCACCCGGATGCCATCGGTGGTGGGGACCCCAAAATCACGACAGAGAATTAATAAAAAACTGACCAAACGTGAACCCATATCCCGGTGAGCCAAGGTTTCGATCATCATTTCCGTTTGCAGAATCCGCGAGGACAACCCCTGCAGCATCAACATTGATAAATCGGGATTATTGCGGAGGGACCTTTCTACCTGATCGATCGGGGCCGAGAGTAATTCTACCGGAGTAAAAGCCACGGCATGATAAAAACGATCCGAGCGCTGACCAGTCAGTAAGGATAGCACACCAAAGACGCTATTTTCCCGCAGTAGAGCCACGGTAATTTCTTCTCCCGCTTCATAGACTCGCGACAACTTAACGGCTCCTTTCAGCAAAAAATAGACTCTTTCGGCGGGATCTCCCGGGAAAAAGATGGTTTTGCCACGCTCGAACAATTCCACCACCGGGGGGAAATTGCCGCTGCCGATTCGACGGAACACATCTGCTAGGGGTTTATCTTGTATTAGGGATAAGTCCATCTCACATCCAAAAAAGGGGAAAATTGTTTTTATTATGCAACGAGTGTCACCTCTATTAAACATAACCGCTGCCTAAACTGGGAAAAGTTTTGGGCGCTTTTTGCCAGACAATGGGGAGGGGTGATCATTGCTGCCCCGTTATCTGTATCCCTATTATACCGAATCTCGCTGGGGTCGGCTATTGGGGAGATTTTTGTAAGAGAAACGAGAACTATGTTAGATTTAACGGGAAAAAACGCCCTAGTGACGGGGATTGCCAATAATCGCTCGATCGCTTGGGGAATTGCCCAACAACTCCATCAAGCTGGTGCAAATATCGGTGTCACCTATCTCCCCGACGAAAAGGGCCGTTTTGAGAAAAAAGTGCGAGAATTGGCCGATGAACTTAATCCCGCTTTTTATGTCCCCTGCGATGTCCAAAATGACCAACAGGTAGAAGATACTTTCGCTACAGTGGCGGAAAAATGGGGTAAACTGGATATTTTGATTCACTGTCTCGCTTTTGCCGATAAAGAGGGTTTAACGGGCGATTTTACCGCCATCCCTCGGGAAGCTTTCACTAAATCCCTAGATATTAGCACTTTTTCCCTAACCCGTCTAGCTCGATCGGCTAAACCCTTGATGACGGAAGGGGGAAGTATTATCACTCTTACCTATCTCGGTGGTGTCAAGGTAATTCCTAACTATAATTTAATGGGGGTGGCAAAAGCTGGTTTAGAAATGAGTGTTCGCTATTTAGCCGCCGAATTAGGTGGCCAAAAGATCCGAGTTAATGGTATTTCCGCCGGTCCAATTCGCACCTTGGCATCTTCGGCCGTGGGTGGAATTCTTGATATGATCCATCATGTGGAAGAAATCGCTCCTTTACATCGCACGGTGACACAAATTGAAGTGGGAAATACGGCCGCTTTTTTAGCCAGTGATCTTGCTAGTGGTATTACCGGTCAGATTATTTATGTAGATTCCGGTTACGAAATTATGGGAATGTAGTTTTAAGTAGGTAGGTGTTAAAAACCATCAGCGCCCCCCTTATTAAGGGTAGTAGGGTTGATTCATGAATCAACCCTACTATGAATCAACCCTAGGATCAAGGGGGTATCAAAGGCGAAATCTATCTTCAATTTAATTGAAACGACGATCAAAAAAGACTATGATCGTGTTTGTTGCGAAGTTGCTGAAGAGTCTTGCGATCGCTCTCTAGATCGACTTCATTGTAATGTAAATCGGCATCGTGGTTTTTCAAAAAAGCATCCACCACCCAACGAGAAGATAGACCTAAAATACTTCCGACCTCGGCACTGGTGATTTTTTCCGCTCGGTAGGCCTGCACCACCAAAGCCTCTAAAATTTCACGGGTAAGATTATTGTAGTTGTAATGTTGAAGCAATTCATCGGGAATATCGATAGTAATTTTCATGATTTAGCTTCCTTTTTTTTGGGTTTACCGATAATTTTTATAGAACTTAGGTTGAGTTGAAGCATGAAACCTAACACCTTAGTAATCGTCCAATTTCTTTGAGTGATCGCTGTAGATATTCTGGCAAGGGTTCAGTCTGCTGTGCGAGGGCAATTAGCAGCGCTTCAAGATCGATAATTGTTTTGGGAATTTCCATAAGTTAGTCCTGTCCAGTCAGGGTATAGGCTGCCCAATGGTAAGGATCGCTGTATTCTGTTAGTTGATCTAGCCCTATTTTACCCAGAGAACAAATCGCCCACCCTCGGTCAGACTAAGCTTGATGGTCATCGGATTTAATGGCTACCGCTTGGTAGTAAGAGGCGATCGCTTCTGCCCATCTGCCTAAATTCCTTAACGCATTCCCTCGGTTAGTCCAAGCTTGATGGAAATCGGGTTTAACTTCTAAAGCTTGATCGTAGGATGCGATCGCTTCTTCTAATCTCCCTAAATTCTTTAACGCATTCCCTCGGTTGTACCAAGCTTGATGGAAATCGGGTTTAACTTCTAAAGCTTTGTCGTAAGAGGCGATCGCTTGTTCAAATCTGCGTAAATTATCTAAGGCAATCCC
>NZ_JASJFE010000938.1:0-1087 GCF_030067735.1 Microcystis sp. M53598_WE2
CAGCAAGCCGATTCTTTAGGCACGATTGATAAAGACCGACAAGCGATCGCTACTACATTATTTTTGAGCGCTCAAAAAAAATTCAACCTTTAACCAGCGATCAAAAAGAAATACTCTCAGTGTTGGCAATCCCTAAATCCTGATTTCACCTAGAAAAATTTTGCGCTTGCCTTACCCGCATTGGCGATCGTTTACCCAGTACCTTAGATCGATTTTAGATCGATCTTTTTTTTATTTTCAAACTCAAGCCGATGATGGGATTTGAACCCACGACCAATTGATTACGAATCAACTACTCTACCACTGAGCTACATCGGCACATTGCCAGTTTCTGATTATATCACGGACAATAGATACAGAGCTAGAAAAATTTTTTTATGAGCAAATCTCCTCGACTCGATCCCCAAAAATACGCGCGCTTGAAAGCGGAAGCGGCCAATCCCTACCGAGGTCTGCGACAGTTTATCTATCTCGGTTTAGGGGCATCCGGTTTTATCGGTGCGGTGGTTTTTCTGGCCCAATTAGCGGCAGGCAGGGACGTAGCCACCGCCTTACCCAATTTTGCCCTACAAATCGGTGTGGTGGCCCTGATGATTTGGTTATTTCGTCGGGAGAAAAAAGCTGGCGGTTGAGGGAGTAGCCACCGATAGCCAAAACGGTCTCTTTCCCTGGAGAATAAAAGTTAACATTAACTCCAATCTTTCTGTGTTATGATCGAGGCGAGAGTCAAGATTGGTGTTCAAGTTCGTTTTCAGTATTAATTCGGTAAGTCTTTTACTTTAGTATTGTTCGGCTTCTCCCTGAATTTTGTGTCTCCACACCGTTTCGAGTATTGATCGAGGATTCAAGTATTATGTCTATTTTTGTTGGTAATCTCTCTTACGAGATTTCCCAAGAAGATCTGGTCGAGGTCTTTAAAGACTACGGCGAGGTTAAAAGGGTTCATGTCCCCGTTGACAAAGAGACAGGCCGCAAACGCGGTTTCGCCTTCGTGGAAATGGAAAGTAAAGCCCAGGAAACTACCGCAATTGAGGCACTGGATGGTGCTGAATGGATGGGGCGATCAATTAAAGTTAACCAGGCCCGC
>NZ_JASJFE010001060.1:0-1413 GCF_030067735.1 Microcystis sp. M53598_WE2
ATATGAGTATCGAGTAAAAGTCGCATGATTTTTATAAAGGGTTTTCAAAGTCCTGTAGGATTTCATCGGGTAAGGGATCGTCAAAGTCAGCAGGAACGGTAAATTCTCCTTGACAGAGGGCGTAGGGTCTAGGGGTTTTTGGCTCTTTTTGTTGATTCCTTCTGGCTTGGGTAAATAATAAAAAGTCAAGCAGTTCTTCAACAATTTCTTCGGAGATTTGAGATATTTCTTGGATCAGTCTTTCTCTAGTTGTCATTAGGTTTGCTCCTTTTAAGGTTGAATATTTAAGATTTGACGTTGTTGATTATTAAGGCGATCGAGTTCTTGCTTAAGGGTTTCTTTTGTTATCGTTGGCATTCAATTTTTCTTGGCGGTCTAATTGCGGGAAATAGCTCTTTTGACAGTATAGCTATTGGTTTGGCGGTTTTGGTCGTTTATATATGGTTGGCTGAATAATGGTAAAACCCTTTTAAAATAAGGCTTTTGACCTGTTAAAATCCGCTGTTCATGCTGCGAAAATCGGATTGGGACTCTCAAAAACCTTGCATTATCCTTTTTATAGTACAAAATTAGTACAAAAAGAGAGGGCAACAAAGCCTGAAACGACCGACGACCGGCTACTGACGACCGACTCCTGCCCCCACGAAAAACTTTTTGCCGCAAACCCTAATTACGACATCTATCGGATTGTTGAGGTGCTTTGGGCTATTGATTTTGATAATCCACCTGTATCAGCAAAAGCAGATGCGATGTTTGATTATCGAGAAGTTCTCAACTATCAGGGTGGGAAGGTGATGGAATTGGAGAAGTTACCAACTTTCAGACAGCGTTGGGATGACGATGGCGGTTTGGGGGGATTCCAAACTTACATTCAGAATTTATTGGGGCTGTCAAGCAATAACTAAGAGCCTTGTTAAGCTTGTGTTATAGTATTGAGCAGATATAGGGTAACTGCTATGACTGCTATAGTTCAGGAACTTTTAGATACCTTTGACCGCTTGACAGACTCAGAGCGGTTAGATTTGCTATTAGAGATTCTGAAGCGGACAATTCACCTGGATTTTCCGCCCTTATCTGATGAAGATCTAGTCCTCAATGCCGAGGGAATTTTTCTAGAATTAGACGATAGTTATAGAAAAAATCAGAGCAGCTCAAACTCCACCTCAAGCGGAGAATATTTATTCTCTTGAATATCAACCAATAACAAGAGAATTTCAAGCTAAGTATGGTGAATTTTTGTCTGCTGATAGCTTAAAAAAAATGGCATATTATGATAATTGTTTACGGAGTTTTATCGAGTTATTTGGAGTGAATAAAATACTGTTAGATGCTTCGTTAAAATCAACAGATAAACCCGCTCAATATTATCATATTTACTTCGGTCTTACCATACTCTCAGAGATAATAATAGAA
>NZ_JASJFE010000637.1:0-1450 GCF_030067735.1 Microcystis sp. M53598_WE2
AGATGCAATATTTGCGTACAGAATTAGTAACTATATCTTGGTCACTATTCCTGAAGCGATAACCGAGCTTCGACGAGTCCTGTTGCCAGAAAAAGTATGGGTCTTAGGAACTAGGACTCCTGCCCGGGTCGGGAAGGTAAGACTTGCTATCTTTCGAGGTAGAAAGCACATCCCATTGAAGCAGGAAGCTCTCAACGGAGTTGAGAGTAGTTCACTCCAATAGCAGAGAAAAACAATAAACAATCTAGCTTTGGCCACAACAGCGATCGATCCCTAAACTATCTAAAATTAAATCACTGACGGCGTTAGCGATGGCAAATTCACTATAAAAACTTTCGCGAAAATCAAAAGCTTGCATCTCGGTAACGATCGCAATTACTAGACAACCGAGATCGTTTTCCCCTTCCAAACGCTGACGCAGAAAAATTTGACTAGCGCGTTCAGCGATAGTTTCATTAATAGCTTCGGGAATAAATTCCGCATCTAACCAACGATGTAAAGCGGTTCGCAACCAAGTTTGTTCCTGTTGGGGATTTTCGATCGGTGGTAAAGTAATCGGCGGAATTGGTGGGGGATGATCGGGCATAATTAGAGAATGATCAGGCTACGAGACTGAATTCTTGGGGGGAGTCGTGGATACCGCCTCTATTATACAAGGATACGCACGCGGTTACTTTCTCATGGCCGATGAGGGGGGGCGATTGGATTGGTATTCTAGTAAAAATCGCGCTCTTATCCCTCTTGATCGGCGTTTTAGGTATCCCAAGTCCCTAAAACGAGTTTTGAATCAAAATCGCTTTAGCGTCGCTATTAACCGCGATTTTGCTGGGGTTTGTGCTGGTTGTGCCGATCGCTCGCTGACTTGGATTTCCCCGGAGTTAATGCAAATCTATCAGCAATTACACCAGGCCGGTTGGGCCTACAGTTTCGAGACTTGGCAAGGGGATCAATTAGCGGGAGGGATTTTAGGTTTGGCCATTGGCGGGGTTTTTATCGGGGAATCGATGTTCTATAAAATTCCCGATGGTTCTAAGGTAGCCATGGTCAAGTTAGTTGAACACCTCAGAGAACGAAATTTCTGTCTATTTGATGCCCAAATGCAAAATCCCCATCTGGCTAGATTTGGGGCCTATACTATCCCCGAACAAGAATATCATGCCCGACTGGAAAGCGCTCTGTTGAAGCATTGCCATTTTGTTTAAGTATTGTTTCCGATTGTGGCAGTCATCTTAATAGTGAGGTACTAATTTTTCGTTTTGGGGGGCCAGTCGTCACGATTCGGTCGTCATTGACTCTCCCCCGCTAACCGCTCGCGCGGTGTAGCGGGGGATTCTCGGTTCTTAGGCTTTTAACTAGATCGACCTGGTTTAACCGGTCGATCCCCGTCAAATCGCCTCCGCGAGCGGTTTCTAACACGGTCAGTCCGACCGCATTTTTTCCTCGGTTCTCA
>NZ_JASJFE010000706.1:0-3372 GCF_030067735.1 Microcystis sp. M53598_WE2
AGAATCGGGATGTGTTTGCCGCTTACAAAGCCAGTTTAGGCTTTGTTTGGGCTTGAAATTTGTTTAAGTCCCACTAGGCAGTGATCACTGATTCTGGGCCCGATCAAGAAATAATCTGTCCCCAAAATCCCGTAAAAATTCGGGTTCCGTCTTTGAGAATATGAATTTCCACTTGATCTGATGCCCAATTAATCTGATCTTCCAAAGCGGGATTGAGGAGGTGAATCCGTTGATTGCTAGAAGAAACGGGAGAATCGGGGGAATGAATAGCGAGGGATTCCACATAGGCCCCATCCACCAAAATATCTAACTGGGCCAATAATTCTTGAGAGTGGGGCGGTGCTTGGGTTGAGCGCAATTGTTCGATCGTAAATCCCGTGAAGGACATCACATTTAAGCCTTTTTCCTTAACATATTTAGCTAATTCTGTCAAGGCTTTTGCTTGCCAAAAAGGTTCACCTCCGGAGAAAGTTAGGCCAATATTGCGGGGATTAGCCAAAATTTTGGCAGCTAGAGACTCAACAGTAATTAATTGATTGATCTTAAAGGGCCAGGAAGCTTGATTAAAACAACCCCGACACTCGCGAGAACAACCCTGTACCCAGACCACCGCCCGACAGCCGGGGCCGTTAACGGCGGATTCATCCACATAGCCCATGATATTGAGATGATGGGCGGGAATTTGCGCTAATTCGGCAGCAATAGTCAGACTCATCGCTTATAATCCTCGATCGATTCCTATCTTTTTCATGCTAGGGAAAAAACGACAAAAATCGATCGCTCTGGCCATGATTTGTTAACCTTTGACACACAGCACCTGCTTGAGAGTGGCGACAATTTCCACTAGATCCGCCTGTTGATTCATCACCTGTTGGATCGGTTTATAAGCTCCCGGAATCTCATCAATAACGCCCTCATCTTTGCGGCATTCAACCCCTTGGGTTTGGGCAATTAAATCATCAAGAGTAAAGGTTTTTTTAGCCAGATTTCTCGACATCAAGCGCCCGGCCCCGTGGGAACAGGAACAGAAGCTATTATGTTCTCCTTTGCCCTTAACAATATAAGATTGCGCTCCCATGGAACCGGGGATAATACCATAATCGGTTTCTCTGGCGCGGACGGCTCCTTTGCGGGTGACATAAACTTCCTCCCCAAAATGAATTTCTTTTTCGGCATAATTGTGATGACAATTAACTACTAAGAGGGGTTTAGTTGGTTTGCCTCCCGCTAGATGTTTTTCAACAATGCGTTTAAATCTAGCCATCATAATTTCCCGATTATAACGGGCATATTCCTGGGCCCATTGTAGATCGTGCCAGTAGGCGGTAAATTCTTCTGTACCGGCAACAAAGTAGGCCAGATCGAGGTCAGGTAATTTACCTTCTGCTAGTTTGGCTAACTCTTTGGCCGTATCAATATGACATTGGGCCAGTTGATTACCAATACCTCTAGAACCGGAATGGAGCATTAACCAAACTTGATTATCTGTATCTAAACAAATTTCGATAAAGTGATTACCACCCCCCAGAGAACCCATTTGTTTAAGGGCTTTTTTCTCTAGGTTTTGTACACCTCGATGAATCTGTTTAAATTCCGCCCATTTTGGCCATTTAGTTACTTCCCGATCCACTTCTTTATTTTCAGCAAAACCGACGGGAATATTTTCTTCCACATCGAGGCGAATTTTTTTGAGTTTTCCCTGCAATTGTTCACCGGTGAAAGGCATTTTTAAGGCAGCCATGCCGCAACCGATATCGACTCCGACAGCGGCAGGAATTACGGCATCTTTGGTGGCAATCACCGAACCAACTAAAGCACCTTTACCCAAGTGAACATCGGGCATTAAAGAAATGTGTTTATAAACAAAAGGGAGGGAAGCGACATTTTTAGCCATTTGGGTTTCTTGGGGTCCCAATTCATGGCCCGCCCAAGATAAAATCGGTGTTGGTGTGGAAAGTGCCAGAGTTTCGTAAGTCATATTTTTTATGAAATAATCAAATAAAAAGCCAATACAACTAAAATAACGCAATTGAGATTCTGCGATAAATTAGATAAATTGTTATCAGTGATCGTGTTTTAACACAGAGGATAAGCTGTTGACTATCTAAATTACTCGTTCAGACTGCACCAGAGTTCTGAGCATTTGTACTAAAATTGTCAAGACGCAGTTTAAATGCAGTACAGCTTATTACCTATATTACATTATATACTACATTCGTGTTATCAACAAGTTCCCAGAAAGAGCAGGCATTGGGGAGCTTTTTGCTGTGATCGGTAAACAGTAAGCTGTTCAGCATC
This sequence comes from Microcystis sp. M53598_WE2, assembly GCF_030067735.1. Lineage (NCBI taxonomy): Bacteria > Bacillati > Cyanobacteriota > Cyanophyceae > Chroococcales > Microcystaceae > Microcystis > Microcystis sp. M53598_WE2. The sequence goes on from NZ_JASJFE010000706.1 coordinate 2,299, forward strand.
TAAATAGCGTATAACAGAAACAGTAACTTAGTCAAAAAATTCAATGATGAGCAATCTTACTGATTTACTCGCACTTCCATTTGGCAAACCTTTAGCTGAGATCGATGCCACAATCCTTGAGAGTTTTGGGGATAATTGTTACAAAATAAATGATCAGATTTATTTATTAACAATGAGTATTGACAATATTCCTGTATATAGAGGTCTTGCTTGGGTAGTTTCTGAGCGGGCAGCCGCCTGGATTTTTACAGGTCGTTGGTCTGATGATGAAATCAAACTGCCGCCACCAGATATTCTTTTACCAATGTTTACTATAAAAGATTATCAAAGTGTTTGTGAATTTGGCCGGCAAGTAGATCAGAAAAACTTTGTTAATGATCTTCTAGGGCCGCGAAGAGTAAAATTTAGCAACTACACTTACTATTATCGCATGGTAGAACCCCGTCAATCGGATGATCCTATTGGTATCGAGATCGATCGCCGACCAGAACAGTATAGGTATTGGGGAAATTCTCTAGTCATTATTAATAGTTGGCAAAGAACGATAACTAAAACCTTTCTTGACTTTCAACAATGTTCTCTTAACAATTTAAGAGGAGGGGGAGTCAATACTGGTAGTCATCTTATTCAGTTGAGAAGTTTTGGAAAGCCTGATAATTATCGGGAATCTATTTTATCTGTTTTTAATCCACCTACTCTATGCTATTTTGATTTGGGCTTAGAATTTGTGCCTTCTGTAGATATGCGTTTGGCCTACATCTACATCTATTTACAACCTAACTGTAGCAGTTTATTTTCCGAGGAAACCCGTTCTTCTACCTTTAGGGTTTTTTCTGGTGATCTTCTTTACGGAAATAGATTAATTAGTGCCTCTGAATTAGAGGATTTTCCTGGGTTAATTAACAGTTTTCAAGATAGCAGATTTAAACGATATGACACCGATACTTATATTCAAGAAATAAATGGAATACGCACAGGAACAATTGTTTTTACTCATGATTACATAATCTTATATTAATAAGTAGGTGGGTGGAATTAAATATAAGATGAACGTAGGTTGGGTTGAAGCATGAA
>NZ_JASJFE010000550.1:0-2895 GCF_030067735.1 Microcystis sp. M53598_WE2
ACCTTAGCTGGCAATGATCAATTCTTAGGAAATCTATGAAAAAACTTTTATTGTTAACCCTATTCATTATCGGTCTAGGATTTGCTCTCTTTAACTTTACTGGATTAGCAAATCGGGGCGAATATCAATCAATTTTAATCGACTTTAAAGACGATATACCCGTCAGCGTACTCGATGAGCAGTTAAATGCTATCAACAAAAAAGCGGGAAAACTCACCAGTTTAAATAGTATCTTTTCCATCGATGAACATCTTTACACCGTGGAAGGAGATAGCAAACTCCTGAAAACTCTCCGCAATTCCGACCTAAAAAAATACACCGAATCGATCGAAGCCGATTATATTTATCATGCTTTTATCGCCCCCAATGACCCCGACTATAGCAAACAGTGGAACCTGAGGGGAATTAACATCGAACGCGCTTGGGAAGAAAATCACGGTGAAGGGATCACCGTCGCCGTTATTGATACAGGTGTATCAATAGTTCCCGATCTGCGAGAAACCGAGTTTGTCGAAGGCTACGACTTCGTCAACGATCGCAGCAATGCCGAGGACGATAACGGTCACGGAACCCATGTAGCGGGAACAATTGCCCAATCGACCAATAATAACTACGGGGTGGCCGGCATCGCCTACAAAGCCAAAATTATGCCCCTCAAGGTGCTTTCCGGGACGGGTGGGGGAAGTGTGGGAGATATTGCCGAAGCGATCCGTTTTGCCGTCGATAATAAAGCCGATGTCATCAATATGAGTTTAGGGGGTGGAGGTGAAACCCAAGTAATGAAAGAGGCGATCGAATATGCCTATAGTAAAGGTGTGGTAATCGTCGCCGCCGCCGGTAATGCCGATGATAATTCCGCCGCCTATCCCGCCCGTTTTCCGCACGTTATCGGCGTTTCTGCGGTAGATGCCTCCGGAAATAAAGCCCCCTATTCTAATTTCGGGGCCGGAATCGATATTGCTGCCCCAGGCGGCTCCGATACGGGTAAAATTATCCAAGAAACCATCGATCCGGCTAAGGGGGGGGAACCGGCGTTCCTCGGTTTTCAGGGAACCAGCATGGCTGCCCCTCACGTTGCCGGGGTGGTAGCTTTAATCAAAGCTGCGGGAATTAAAGAACCCAGTGCAGTTTTAGAGGTTTTGCAACAGTCGGCCCGTAAGATCAATGATGATCCCTTTAATCATTTTGGGGCCGGACAATTAGACGCGGGCAATGCCCTACAATTGGCCCTGAAAGGACAGATTACTTTCCGGGATTTTTGGCGTTGGTTGCGCGATAACGGTTATCTCAATCCCCGTTTCTGGATTGATGGCGGCGCGGTGGCGGTTTTGCCCAAAATGGCCATGGTTTTGGGTTCTTATCTTCTTGCTTGGTGGCTGAGAAGTTATTTTCCCTTCTCCTGGAACGGATTTTTGAATGCTGGTCTAATTTTTGGCAGTTCTGGCTTATTTTTCCTCAGAGGTCTTTATATCTTCGATTTACCTCAATGGCCTTTCCGAGTGATGGGGAGTTCTCTTTCAGACCTAGGAGGTGTTATTCAGGGAAGTTCTGCCCTTAATCCGCTTTTTGCTAGTGTTATCCTGCCCTTTGTCCTGATTGCGCTGCTTTTGGGTCATCCCCAAGCAAAATGGTTAGCGGTGGGGGTATCTTTAGCCATGGCGGTGACTTTAGGTATCAGTGCTGTTATCCATCCTACTCTGATCTGGTTAGGTTCTGGTACGATCGCTCGGACATTTTTGGGCGTAAATGCGCTTTTATGTCTCGGTTTAGGTTATTTAGCCCTAAAAAGTGCTACTTCATCCCGATACGCTTAAACAGGGGTTACAATGGGACAATAAGGGTGATTTACCGATAAAAACCTCTTTGGTTTTGGTATCTTCCTTTTGTTTTGCATTGAGTTCTCCTACAACAGCAGCCTCGGACATTAACCGAGGTTTTTTCTTTATGGTGTATGTTAGTTTCTAAGGGTTTTTTGGGAATCCCCAATCCCTATCCCGAAAGTTTCCCCCAATACCCCCTCGAATCATCGAGTTTATCTATTGTCTCTTTTCTAAGGTGTCTATCGTGTCAAATCATAAAATTCTCGTTATCGATGACAGTAAAGTGATCAGGATGCACGTTCGCGATATGTTACCAGAGGGTAACTTTGAATTTCTCGAAGCTAAAGACGGATTAGAGGGTTATAATCTCATCCGTACCGAAAACCCGAATTTGATTATTTTGGACTTCCTTCTCCCGAAAATGAGCGGTTGGGAGGTGTTTCAGCAAATCCAAACCGAAGATAATCTCAAAAGTATCCCCCTAGTGTTAATGTCGGGACGGAAAGAGGAGGTAGTAGAGAAAATCCCCGAACCTTTCCAGCATTTTGCCTTTATTGAGAAGCCTTTCGACCAAAAACAATTGGTACAAGCGATTAAAGAAGCGAGGGCTAAGGCCAAACAATATTCCCCCAAACCAACAGTTTTTAGCCCGAAACTAGAGGAACTCACCGGGGATTATAGCACCGATATTCAGACTCTCCAGTCCCAAATTGCCCAAATGCAAACAGAAATGGAAACTATGAAGAAACAAATGTCTCAATTAGTGGCTTTTATTAAGAAAAAACTGGCCTAGAACTATTCATCCCGATTTTTGATGACTTGGGCCAGCAGTTATCCTTATCTGGCGGTGCCAATCTCTGGCTAATCTCCTATCCCTTTTAAACAGGATTTAGGATAATATGAAGTAGTCTTTATTTGGTGAGTGACTAATACTAAATCCGTTGAGTATAGGCTACTTATAAGGATAGGCACTCATGCAAAAAGAGGAATAGATAAGGCTGGCTGAATAAATCTAAAAACCTTGTTGGGTAAGACTTTTAGACCTTTTGTCAATCAAAAAGTACTGGATCTGGGA
>NZ_JASJFE010000601.1:0-3501 GCF_030067735.1 Microcystis sp. M53598_WE2
AAATTATCAGACACCCCCCTTATCAAGGGTAGATCCCCCCGCCTATCGGCACCCCCCTTATCAAGGGGGGCAGGGGGGATCGAACCTAAAATCCATTTTTAATTTAATTATAACCAGCTACTTAACAATGTTAGCGAAATTTTGAACCCTATGACCGAATCTGACACACCGCGCCACAATCCCTCACGGAAGACGATAGGTCGCCTGAGAAGCAGTAAAACAGGGGAAAATACCTGAGACTCCTTCCCCTGTGAATCCCTAAGCTAGGGAGAAGAATGTAAAGATTTATTAAATTGTAGCTTAGGATACAGTGCGGGGGGGGGAGTGTGTATCGTTTTGTCATCTGCCTTTGGTGTTGGGTTGCTCTGTTGCTTGATCTGGCTGCGAGGGGCGATCACACCAAAATTTATCACTACCTCTTAATTTCATGAAAAATAAACTTTTAAGTACCTCTGTTTTTACAGGCTTTGCTGCTACAAGCTTTATGCTATTATCTCAATTAAAAGCATCAGCAGCAGTTATGTCCTACAGCGTCACGGGGACATCGGGAACTTCGATCCTTAAAGCATTTCTTCAATCCAATGCTGACATGACCTCTATTAAATATATTGGCGAGATAAGATTGACATTCGTCAGCCTACAAGGTACAACGCTACCAGTCAATTTCCCTATTCCTATTAATCAATTACCGATGCAGATAGGTGAAAGTGTTGATTATACCAACTGGATTCCTATTCTTCCCGTAACAGGACTCCCCGGTGTGGAAAATTATAAATTGACGGGACAACAGGGGGCATTTCAAGGCAAAGTAACAAAAGTAAAAACTCCTGAATCTACATCTAATATCACTTTCCTCGCACTCGGCACACTAGGCGCAGCTTCAACCATCAAGCGCAAACTAAAACCCTCCCAATCCACTGAAAAAGAAACTACAAAAGTCTCCTAAAATCCCCCATAAAACCCCACAAAAACCCCTTCATTAATTGGAGGGGTTTTTGTCATAAAACCCCGTCGTTGGTCGTTAGGAGAATTAAGATTGATTGTATATACCCCAAAATAGTCCTACTGTTCACTAATTTTACTTTCAGCGAGAATTTCTTGGAGGACGGGGGATAAATTGCTAGTTAAACGGCCGGCTCGAATAAATTCAGCGTAGGTATCAGCTTCGATATCTAGGAGGGTTTCCCGAAGTTGTTCCATTGTTAATAGTTGTAATTGGGGATAACTATCGTTGAGAGATTGTATTTCCGCTTCTACAGTCTTTAACTTTTCTTTGACGAGATGCTGCTCATAACTAAAAAATTCTGGGGCAACATCGGGAGATTTATCTAACTTAGAAAGATAGTCTAAAACCCTTTTTAAAGCTACCCTTCGGGCTAAAAGTTCCGCATAGTTTTCTCGAATTGGTTGATCACCGATCAAGTCTAATCTCGATAGGAAAGTTTGAATAGTTAATCCCTGAACCAAAAGGGTAAAGAGAACAACTCCGAAGACGATATCGATGATATCCTGACGATTGGGAAAAATAACCGGCACACTTAAAGCTAGGGCAATAGAAACGGAACCGCGCAAACCTCCCCACCATAAAACCGTTTTTTCCCGCCAATTAATTTTAGTTTCCATCAAGGCATTACTAACAGTTGCCAAAGCAAAGGTAGCCAGAAAACGGGCCGCTACCACGGCGGCGATCGTGATAAAAATTAAATTGAGATTATCGGCTAAACTGGAGAGACGAATCTGATCGCCGATGAGGAGAAAAACGATCGAATTGACAAAAAAAGCGAGAAACTCCCAGAATTGCGTGACTAATAGGCGGGTACGGGGACTCATACTAATTCTAGAGCCAAAATTACCTAAAATAATCCCCGTAGTCACCACTCCGATTACCCCCGAACCCCCGAACTCCTCGGTTAATAGATAAGCACCGTAGGCGGACACAAGAGTTAAAGACTGTTCCACTAGGGGTAAATCGAGACGTTGAGTCAGATAGGAAATACCAAAACCCACTAAACAACCCACTGCCACCCCGATACCGATAAAAGCGGCAATCCGGCTAATGGTTGTCTCTAAGGATAGACCACTAGCACCGAGGGGAATTTCCACCAAAAGAGCGAAAGCGACGACAGCGACCCCATCATTAAATAAGCTTTCCCCTTCCAAAAGCACGGTGAGGTTTTTACTGGCCCCTAATTCGCGAAAAAGAGCGACAACAGCAACGGGATCCGTAGAAGAAAGGCTCGCACCCACTAATAATGCCGTAAATAGGGGTAAATTGGTCAATTCATCTAGGGCAAAACCAACCCCGAAAATCGAGATAATTACGCCGACAATAGCGAAAAGACTGACGGGAATCCAATTATCCTTCAGATCTCGCCAGCGCGTATTCCAAGCGGCTTCAAATAGCAAAGGGGGCAGAAAAATTTCTAGAATCAGTTCGGGGGATAGGTTCACCAGACGGATATCGATAAAGGCTAAACCTAAACCGACTATCACTAACAATAGGGTGTAAGGAATTTGGCGAAACCAGCTAAAAATCCTCGAAACCGTGGCCACACTCAGGGAAACGGACAAAACAATTAGAAATTGTTCCAAATTTTGCTTAATGACTTCATCGGTAGCGGATTCTAAACTCATTGGGTGGGAGGCAATCGGTGAGCGGACGTGCAAGAAAAGAACAATCTCAATTATTATGACACTTTAGAACCAGTGATTTTTTCTCCTAAACCCAAGTTTTTCTGCTGGCAATTCCTTATTATCTATGTCCTTGACTATGCCTCAGTCTGCCGAGTCCTCCACGGGTGAGGATTTACCCCTAGCTATCTCACCCAGTAACGAGCAGTTAGAGAATATTAATAGCTATTTAAACCTGATTTTGGCAGCTTTAGTCTCTCTAGCTAATTTAGACTCCGAGTCTATCACCCAAGCAGCCCAGGAATTAGCCTTAGATCCAGATACAAGCGATCGCCTAGTTGCCCACTACTGGCAACCCCAGTCAAACCTCTCCCTAGCGGACATCCGTTCTCTAGTTCTCCTCCTCTGTCATCTAGCCCAAAAAAAGCAAGAGTTAATCCGTCGCGCCGTAATTCTCTTGGAACAAGTGGGAACTCAAGGACAAGAACCGGTCAAAACCACGCTTTTGGGCAATTATATCGCTAATTTTCGCTTAAAATACCCAGAAATATCGGAAAATAATCTCATTGATTCTAGCCTAACTTCCCTAGCTTGGAAATTATTAATCGATTTATTGTTCTACAGCAGCCCCCGCAGTCATCTCCTTCTCTGGCACACCCTTTTGACAAGTAAAAAGTAAAAAGGCTATCAGTTATCAGTTATCAGTTATCAGTTATCAGTTATCAGATGTAAGTTATCAGATGTAAGTTATCAGTTATCAGTTATCAGTTTTCAGGTTTCAGTTTTCAGTTTTCAGTTCACCGATTACTGTTTACTGTTTACTGGACGGCTACGCCGTGCCTTTGGCAACACTGAAAAAAAGCTTCCCAG
>NZ_JASJFE010000665.1:0-5973 GCF_030067735.1 Microcystis sp. M53598_WE2
AGCGTATATTTGATCCCCTTTAGCCATATTTTTTTAGTGATAAAGTAAACAAGGAGATTGTCTATTGAGTCAGTTTTTCTGGTTATTAATCTTAATTTTCATGAAAATATTCCCGATCGCGATTTGTCAAAACCTATTATAGCATTTATCTTAATAGTGAGGTACAAAGTTTTCCTTTGGGGGAGTCGGTCGTCAATACCAAATTAGGTTACACTTCATTTCTATGGGAAACGCTGTAAAAATTATCGAAGCAGAAATTGAGGACTATGGCCTAAACACCAGCGATTGAAGCCCCTTTTTGACTGTTAACCCCCTTAACCCAGAGATTATGGATGCTTTTAGTCCCTTTCCTCCTGACTGGACAGAGAATGCTGTTCACGCCTACAATTTTTGTTGTCCTTACTGTGGGGCAAAAGCTAAAGAAGCTCAGGCCGTTTGGATCAATCGCCGCGCACCCGTTTTAGGAGAAGATTCCCGTCGTAAATGGCAGGAATTCTATCATTGTCAATGCGATCGAGTTTGGTGGGCCTGGAGTAGTGATCGACCTGCCGAAAATAAGTAATTCTCAATCGGGAATGGAAAATATGGCCGATGTCTATGTTTCTTGGGATGAATACCATCGTCTGATCGAAAAATTAGCAGTAAAAATCGATCATTCTGGTTGGCAATTTGCTCAGATTGTCTGTTTAGCTAAGGGAGGATTGCGCGTCGGTGACATTCTCTGTCGTCTTTTTCGTCAACCCCTAGCCATTCTCTACGCTGCTTCCTACGGGGGGCAAAATCATCAAATTCGGGGAGAATTAACTATTTCCTCGAATTTAGCCATGATCGAAGCCAAATTAAAGAGTCCCTTGTTATTAGTGGATGATTTAGTCGATTCGGGAATCACTCTCCAAAAAACCTCGATTTTGTTACGGGAAAAATACGGGATTACCAATATCAAAACTGCGGTGATCTGGTACAAAGCGGCATCAAGAATCAAACCTGACTATTATGTGGAATATTACCCCGATAATCCTTGGATTCATCAACCCTTCGAGCGTTACGAGTTAATTACACCCAAAGACCTCCTAGAATAAATTCAGTTTAGCATCAGAGGTAGAGAGTTTCCCTTTAAAAATACCACCAAAGAAGATTCATGTCTGAAATCGGCAACCTCATCTATTCTCCGTAGGATTCAGCAGTAATTTTACCCCGAAAAACGATGTAATTATAAACTGTATAGGCTAGTAAAATTGGGATTAAAAAACCCACAAAAGTCAGCATAAACACCAAAGAACTGGGAGCGGCCGCCGCTTGATAAATTGTCACGGACGGGGGAATAATATCGGGAAAAATCAACAATCCCAAACCGATAAAAGAGAGCATAAACAGCAATACTGTCCAGACCATGGGGGTGTTTTCTTCCTTTAGTTGCAAACTCCGCAGTAACAAACCCAGTAACACCACAGCTAAAATCGGGATGAGGATAAAGATGTAAATTAGTCGAGGGTCAAATAAACGCTGACGGATATGGTCAGAAAGCAGCGGCGTACTGATGGTGATAAAGATAGCACCGATAAAAGTGGTAATAGCGGCAATTTTTGCCGTTTTATAGTGAACTTCCTGTAAATTACCCGTAGTTTTCAGAATTAGGTAAGTGGAACCCACTAAAACATAAGCTTGGATTAAAGTTAGAGAAACTAGAATCGATCGCCATGTTAACCAATCAAAGGGGCCGCCGGCAAAATGACCCAATTCATCCACTTTAATGCCCTCAAAAACCGCACCGAGGGCGAATCCTTGCCCCAAAGCGGCCAAAAAACTGCCGAGTCCGAAGGCATAATTCCAGAACAACTTGCGACGAGAATGTTCACGAAACTCGAAGGAAACAGCCCGAAATAACAGCCCCACCACCATAATCACTGCTGGCAGGTATAAAGCGTTTAAAATTGTCCCGTAAGCTAGGGGAAACGCCCCAAACAGGGAACCCCCCATCAAGACAATCCAAGTTTCGTTAGCATCCCAAACATTGCCCAAACTGGTCATTAAAATACTGCGACGCTTCTCGGAGGAGGAAGTCAGGGAAAGAATTCCCACCCCCAAGTCAAAACCATCGAGGAGGACGTATAGAAACAGGAATAAACCCAGAATAAAAAACCAAATTTGTGGCAAAAAATACTGTAACGGTTCCATAGTTCCTCCTATTGTTGCGCTTCTAGGGAACGAGGATTTAGTTCTGGTGAGGTCACTTTTTCCTGTTGAGTCCCCGGCAGTGGTAAGTTAAGATTTGGTCCCTGACGGATAATAAGACTACCGAAATAGAGAGCAGAAACCAAGAAAAAGACATAAATCGCCGTAATTCCGATTAAAGAGGTTAAAATCTCGCCTGCGGGCAGTTTAGAAGCAGCATCCACTGTCCGGATTTGATTGTAAACCGTCCAGGGTTGACGACCGACACAACGGACAATCCAACCGGTTTCAACCGCAAGATAACCCAGAGGGGCCGCAAAAACCCAAGCGCGCAGTAACCATTTTTGACTGTCGATTTTTTCGTTACTCAGTTGACCGCGCAGCCATTGCCCGACAGTTACAGTCATTAAAGAAGCGAGAAAAAGACCGATAGCGACCATAATCCGGAAGGAATAATAGATTAGACCCACCATGTGCGGTCTGTCTTCGTATTTCCACGTTTTTAAGCCGAGAACAGGTTCCGATAACTTGGGTTTTAACTCCAAAAGATAACCCAAAGCATTAGGAATCTTCACTTCCCAGCTATTTGTCTCCGCTTTATCCTTGGGTAAAGCGACCAAACTCCAAGCAGCAGTTTCTCCCGCGGGAATAGTTTCCCATTGCGCTTCCATGGCGGCTAATTTAGCCGGTTGATAGTGATACACTTGTTCGGCACTAAGATGACCGACAAAAATTTGCAAGGGAGCGATAACAATCGCTAGAGTAAGAACAATTTTGAGAGAACGACTAAAAAAGCTAATGTGACGTTTATTGAGCAAATACCAAGCACTAATCCCACCAATGACGAAAAGAGAAGTTTCCAGAGTAGCGAAAAACATATGCAGGAAACTATTAACCATGAAGGGATTGAGAATCGCTTGTAGGTAATCCTGAACGATAAATTTACCATCCACGAAAATGCCGCCGGCGGGGGTTTGCAGCCAAGAATTAGCGGTTAAAATCCAGAAAGTGGAAAGATTAGCCCCGAAAGCGACGAGAATTGTCGCTAGGAAGTGAATTAACGGGGGAACTCGTCCCCAACCAAACAACATAATTCCCAGAAAACTAGCCTCTAGCATAAAGGCCATGGTTCCCTCGAAACCGAGGATAGTTCCGAAAAAGTCCCCCACCGCTTCCGAAAAAGGCGCCCAATTCATGCCAAACTGGAAGGCCATGGGTAAACCAGAAGCAACTCCAATGCCGAAATTGAGAATGTAGAGTTTTGCCCAGAAGCGAGCGTGATGATAGTAGTCAGGATTGCGGGTTTTTAGCCATAATCCTTCGACAATGACTAGATAAATGCCCATACCAGTGGTTAACACCGGCCAAAGCATATGGAAAATAGCGGTGACGGCAAATTGTATCCGCGACAAAGCGACGGGATTGGCAAGTAAATCCATGATTACAATCTTTAAACGATCGTGAAGATATGATAAGCACCTATAATATTTAGCCAGTAATGCCCTGAAAAGGCAAGGGTAAATAGGGATTATACAGATTGTTTTTAGATTTATGCGATCGCTTTGGTGTTAGTCAATGACTTAGTTAGTATTCTTGTATTATATTGGGGGGAAAACTCAGAAAAATTGCTAGAATATTAGCCTGATTAATTAATTTTCCCCTCGATCGAGTATGACTTTCTCCTCAGCCGCAGACTTTCAAGATGAATTTGATGTCATCGTCGTCGGGGCGGGCCATTCCGGCTGTGAAGCGGCCCTAGCTTGCGCCCGTCTCGGTTGTCGTACCCTTCTCCTCACTCTTAATCTCGATAAAATCGCTTGGCAACCCTGTAACCCCGCCGTCGGTGGTCCGGCTAAATCCCAATTAACCCACGAAGTGGACGCTTTAGGCGGCGAAATTGGCAAAATGGCCGACCGCACCTATCTGCAAAAACGGGTTCTTAATGCCTCTCGCGGGCCGGCAGTCTGGGCCCTACGCGCCCAAACCGATAAACGGGAATACGCGGCGGTGATGAAAGGTATCGTCGAAACCCAAGCCAATCTGGTTATTCGGGAAGGCATGGCCACAGACCTGATTTTAGGGGCAAATGAGCAAGTTTTAGGGGTAGAAACCTATTTCGGCACTTGTTTCGCCGCTAAAGCCGTCATTTTAACCACTGGCACTTTTTTAGGCGGCAAAATCTGGATCGGCGGCAAGTCTATGGCAGCTGGACGCGCGGGCGAATTTGCGGCGGTGGGTTTAACAGAAACCCTAAATCGTCTCGGATTCGAGACCGATCGCCTAAAAACTGGCACTCCTGCCCGTGTCGATAAGCGTTCGGTGGATTACTCCCGTATGGAACCGCAACCGCCCGATGACGAGGTACGTTGGTTTAGTTTTGATCCAGAGGTGTGGATCGAACGGGAACAAATGAACTGTCATCTCACCCGCACCACGGCGGCAACTCATCAATTAATCAGAGATAATTTACATTTATCCCCCATTTATGGCGGTTTTATTGACTCCAAAGGGCCGCGTTATTGTCCTAGTATTGAGGATAAAATCGTCCGTTTTGCCGATAAAGAAAGTCATCAAATTTTTATTGAACCGGAAGGGCGCGATATTCCCGAACTTTATATTCAAGGCTTTTCAACGGGACTGCCGGAAAATGTTCAATTAGCAATGCTGCGGACTTTACCCGGTTTAGAAAACTGTGTGATGTTGCGGGCTGCCTATGCAGTGGAATACGATTATTTACCAGCAACTCAGTGTTATCCAACCCTGATGACGAAGAAGATTGAGGGATTATTTTGTGCGGGACAAATTAACGGGACAACCGGTTATGAAGAAGCGGCAGCCCAGGGACTGGTGGCGGGGATTAATGCGGCGCGGTTTGCTTTAGGAAAAGAGTTAATTGTTTTTCCCCGGGAGGAAAGTTATCTGGGAACTTTGGTCGATGATTTGTGTACTAAGGATCTGCGGGAACCCTATCGAATGTTAACCAGTCGTTCCGAATATCGCTTAGTATTGCGATCGGATAATGCCGATCAAAGATTAACACCTTTAGGGCGAGAAATTGGTTTAATTGATAACCGGCGTTGGCAATTATTCCAGAGCAAACAAGCTAATATTATCGCTGAAAAAGAACGCCTACACGAAACGAGAATTAAAGAACGGGATCAGGTGGCAATTGCCATCGTTAAGGATACAGAACAAAAAATCAAAGGTTCTCTCTCTTTAGCAGATTTACTGCGTCGTCCTAGCTTGCATTATCTCGATCTTGATCGTTATGGTTTAGGTAATCCCGATATAAATTTAGCCGAAAGAGAAGGGGTAGAAATTGAAATTAAATATTCCGGTTATCTGAAACGACAACAAAATCAAATTGACCAAATTAGTCGCCACAGTAACCGTCATTTATCCCCCGATATTGACTACATGAAAATCGAAACTTTGTCAATGGAATCCCGGGAAAAATTAACAAAAATTAAACCCGCCACCATCGGTCAAGCCTCGCGAATTGGCGGAGTCAATCCCGCCGATATTAACGCTTTATTAGTGTATTTAGAAATGCGGCAGATGTCAGCAGTTAAAAGTTAGGAAATAATTCTGATTATCAGCGATCGAGAGTTATCATCGGCTGCTTAATTAGGGTTTGCTGAATAAATGTGAAATGTAGGCAAGGTAAGGGTTTTGTGGCTTTTCTCGCGAAACAGGTGCAAGATTTTGAGAGAATCATGCTTCAAAACCTTGCGTCTTCATCGGCCCGCCTCCTGTAGGGGCGAAGCATTCGGGCAATAACCTATCGGTGAAACCGTAGAT
>NZ_JASJFE010000041.1:0-26195 GCF_030067735.1 Microcystis sp. M53598_WE2
AATCGATCAATGATGCGGCCTGGTATCAGTTTCGAGAATGGCTGGAGTATTTTGGGGTTAAATTCGGCAAGATAACGATTGCTGTCCCACCGAACTATACAAGCCAAAACTGTTCAAACTGTGGTGAAGTTGTTAAAAAATCTTTATCGACTAGAACCCATCAGTGTAAGTGTGGGTGTGTTTTAGATAGGGATGAAAACGTCGCTATTAATATCCTTAAAAAAGGGTTAAGTACCGTAGGGCATACGGGAACTTTTGGGCTAGACCCGATGAACGCTTGGGGAGAGAATACCTCTACTTTTTCAGAAGTAATTCTGTCTAAGCAAGTAATCTCTTGGAACCAAGAATCCCCGTCGCTTTAGCGCGGGGAGTGTCAAAATGGGGAAATCTAGGTTGTGTAGATAGAGCGCCATGAAACACACATTATCCGTATTAGTTGAAGATGAAGCGGGAGTCTTAACCCGTATTGCTGGATTATTCGCCCGTCGCGGCTTTAATATTGAAAGTCTGGCCGTGGGTCCTGCCGAACAGATGGGAGTTTCTCGGATTACGATGGTAGTACCAGGGGACGAGGACAGCATCGAACAGTTAACCAAACAACTTTACAAATTAATTAACGTCCTCAAGGTGCAGGATATCACCCAAACCCCTTGTGTGGAAAGGGAATTAATGCTGATTAAAGTTAATGCTACCGCCGAGCGCCGGGCGGAAGTGATCGAATTAGCGCAGGTATTCCGGGCGCGGATTGTGGATATTTCCGAGGAAACCCTGACCATCGAAGTGGTGGGGGATCCGGGTAAAATGGTGGCGATTATGCAAATGCTGAATAAATTTGGCGTTCGCGAGGTGGCCCGTACCGGTAAAATTGCTCTGATTCGCGAGTCGGGAGTCAATACGGAATACCTCAAAGCTTTAGAGGCTAAAATGTCAATTTAGGGATATTGGGGATGAATTGGGAATTGGGGAGATGGGGTGTTGGGGTTTTAGGGTGTTAGGGTTTTAGGGTGTTAGGGTTTTAGGGTGTTGGGGTGATGGGGTGTTAGGGTGGTCACTGCGTGCGCGCTGCGGGGGGTGTTAGGGTGTTGGGGTTTTAGTTGAAATTCCCCATTCCCCCACTTGCCACTTCCCCACTTGCCACTTCCCCACTCCCCACTTCCCCATTCCCCCACTTGCCTCTTGCCTTCAGAAGCTGATAACTGATAAAAACTATGTCTAAGCAGTCGCCGAAAACCCAAATTAGTCAACTTGTCACCGTTGCCGTGCAGAAATTGCAAGGAAAGGTGAATTTTCAGGCGGTAAATCTCAAAAAAGGGGCGAGAGTTCCTGAATTACGCCTTAAAAACGAGAATGGCAGCGGGGAAAGCAAATATCCCCTTATCGGCGATCGCTATTTGTTAGGCCGCAGTTCCAGTTCCTGTGATATTACTATCCGTAATACCGTGGTGAGTCAGATTCATTGTTCCCTGCAGCGTGACCCGAAAAATCCCCATAATTTCCTGCTCACAGATGAAAACTCCACCAACGGGGTTTATATGGGTAAACGTCGTCTCAAAAGCGTTTCCCTGCGTCATGGTGATATCTTTACCCTGGCCCCCCCAGACTTAGCCAATTGTGTCACCATCTCCTATTACTGTCCCCCTCCCCTGTGGGCGCGACTTTTGCGCTATGGTTTCTATGGTGCGGGTGGTATTTTCGGTTTATTAGTTTTAGCGGTTATCTGGGAAAGTCGCAAAGTTAATGTTTATCCACTCCCTTCCGGGGTGAGCGGTCCGGTGGTGGTTTACCCTAGGGATGGTCAAACTCCCCTCAATCCCATTCGACAGGAAACTCACCGAGAATTAGATAATCTGGGGGATTTTTCTCCCTATCTGCCCAAGGCGGTTGTCGCTTCCGAAGATAGTCGTTTTTACTGGCATTTTGGCGTTGATCCTTTCGGGATTGTCCGGGCTGTTATGATTAATTGGCAAGGTCAAGGCATTCGTCAAGGGGCCAGCACCCTGACTCAACAGTTAGCGCGTAGTTTATTCCCCGAAGTCGGTCGCCAAAATACTGCCGATCGCAAACTCCGGGAGGCTGTGGTCGCTTTACAATTAGAAGCGGTCTATAGTAAGGATACAATTCTCAAAACCTATCTCAATCGAGTTTATCTCGGTCTGGCCGGTTACGGTTTTGAAGACGCAGCCCGCTTTTATTTCGATAAATCCGCTAGAGATTTAGATATCTCCGAGGCTGCTACTCTTGTGGCTATGTTACCCGCCCCGAATCGATTTAATCCCATTCAAGATTACGACACTTCCGTACAATTACGCAATCGTGTCATCGATCGCATGGCCCAATTAGGCATGATTTCCCCGGAAGCGGCGGCCAGCGCCCGCAGATCTCGCATTGAAATCAGTCCCCAAGCCAAAAAATCCCTATCTAGTACGATTGCACCATATTTTTATAGTTACGTTTTCGAGGAATTACAGGACCTTTTAGGGGAAGAAGTGGCTAAAGAGGGCAATTTTATCGTTGAAACCAGTTTAGACCGCCGGCTCCAGGCGATCGCAGAAAAAAGCTTAAAAAATAATGTCTTAAAGCAAGGACCACGCTATCGATACTCCCAAGGGGCTTTAGTTACCCTAAACAGTCAAACCGGGGAAATTCTCGCTTTAGTCGGGGGAGTTGATTATCAAAAAAGCCAATTTAACCGCGCTATCCAAGCTAAACGTCAACCAGGTTCCACTTTTAAGGTATTTGCTTATGCTGCCGCCCTAGAACAGGGAATATCGCCCTATAAAACCTATACCTGCGCTGGACTCTCTTGGCAAGGACAGGCCTATTCTCCCTGTGAACGCAGTAGCGGGGCCATCAATATGTTTCAGGGTTTAGCGCAATCGGAAAATAGCGTCGCCCTTCGCATTGCTCGCGAGGCAGGATTAAGCAATGTGGTCAATGTGGCGGAACGTTTGGGGGTGAAATCACCTTTAAATCCTGTACCAGGGCTAATTTTAGGACAAAGCGAGGTAAATGTCTTGGAAATGACCGGCGCTTACGCAGTTTTTGACCACGGTGGGCGCTGGAATCGTCCCCACGCTATTAAACGCATTCTCGACGCTTCCGACTGTGAAAATGTGGAGGATTTGAGTACCTGTCGGGTTATTTATGACTATAGCGACGATAGCGAGAGAAATCAGCAGGTAATCTCCCCTAAAACCGCCGAAACGATGAATAGCCTATTGCGGGGGGTGATAACTAATGGTACAGGAGGCGCTGCCAGTGTTGGCATGGGAGAAGCGGGTAAAACGGGAACTACGAATAATTATGTGGACCTCTGGTTTATCGGTTATCTTCCCCGTCGCCACTGGGTGACAGGCATTTGGTTAGGGAATGATAACAATTCTCCCACTTCCGGCAGTAGTCAACAGGCAGCCCGGTTATGGGGCGATTATCACCGTCAGTTAATCACTACACAAAACTAATCCCAATAGGACTAGCGACTGTTCCCGTTGCCTGTTCCAGAGTTCCCTCAAACCAGAGACTTCCTACATAATAAGGGTGTCCTAGTCCTAGCTAACACACCCGTAGAGATTATTTCTGGTCGCCTAATTTTCCCACAAAAATCCACAACTGCCCAACCCACCGCAGGGGAGGGACAGGCATAGATTAGGCAATAACCACAATCCTGGCTGCAGTCAGGGCCGGCGAAAGATTAAGGGTTGCGATTGTAACCAGACTAACACCAGCACCAGCGTCTGTGTCAAACTGTAAAACACCACCACTGTAGACAAATCTGACAGCACCACCCGTAGTTGCCCCGAATAGGCTAGGATCCAAAGTACCACCAACGGTAGTCAGTCCACCACCGAAACCACCGTTAGAAACTTGGATAAAATCCTGAGAGATGTTAAAATCCGTGATCAAGTCACCGCCTTCGTTGGGATTGTTGTAAACAAAACGGTCATTACCATTACCACCAGTGAGGGTGTCGCTTCCTAAGCCACCGATTAGGGTATCCGCTCCCCCGATACCGGTTATTCTATCGTTACCATCGCCACCGATTAGGGAATCGAAACCATTACCACCATCTAGGGTATCGTTACCATTACCACCAATTAGGGTATCGGCACCCTCGCCACCACTTAGGAAATCGTTACCATCGCCACCAATTAGGGTATCGGTACTGTTGCCGCCCGTTAGAGTATCGTTGAACGCACTACCTGTGATGAAATAGGAATCGGTGGTGACGAAATTCCAGATCCCATTTGGAGGGTTAGGATTCGTCGCTTTCGGTATCGTGTTATTAGTATCACCGCTTAGTTGATAAGTGCCGGCAGCCCCACCTCTAACATAGGTAAAGCTATTTGCTAGCAGGAAAAAGGAGTTAGAAAAGCCTCCACCGACCCTGGAAAGGGTTACGTTAGCATTACTGCCGAAGTTGGTTATTCTCCAAGCTGTATCGCCGCCGGGAGTTAAAGTGCGCTCGGAAGTGAGATTATCGCTGGTAATGTTAAGCTCTGGTCCTGATACATGAATGAGGATATCATTAAAGGTGTTTATGAAATTACGCACTGAAACAGTGCCACCAGGACTGAAATTAGCACCAGTGGTGAGGGTGGCGAATGATGTGGTTATAGTGGCCATGGTTTTTCCTTTGAATGATTTGTTTGAATTTGAAGAGTCTGATAATCTTCCTCCCAATTATTATATACCAAGAAAAAAAATGCAATCATGTTTGCGAGGCTTGTTTTCTGAATTGTTGCTAATGGTCAAGTTTTTATCAATTTTGGGTTAATTTTCGGCTGGGTGTGGTATAAATCACGCCAGAAATTAAAGTTAATGTCACCGATAGCCAAAAGGCAATCTGAGAAATTAAGTTATATTCAGAAGGCAAGGGAGCAATTAAGAGAGCGATAGCGATAATTTGGCTGACTGTTTTGCTTTTTCCCCACCAATTAGCCCCTTTTATGTCGCTATTTCCCGTTAAATTCGGATTAATACGCCAACCAGCGATCGCTAATTCGCGAGCGAGAATCAAAAATACTCCCCAAGCAGCAATTAAATCCATTTCAATCAGAGCTAAGAGGGGAGCGAGAACCAGTAATTTATCGACCAAAGGATCGAGAAATTTGCCTAATTCGGTGATTTGATTCAATTTTCGCGCTAAATAACCATCGAGCCAATCGGTGCTGGCAGCAATCAGAAAGATAATTAAACTTAACCAGCGATCGATTTCTGTGCCTTGGTGCAACCAGTATAAAATTAATGGCAGTCCCAAGAGTCGCGATAGGGTAATCGAGTTGGGTAGGTTCATTTTTCAGTGATCAGTAATCAGTAATCAGTAATCAGTAATCAGGCTCTCTTAGGTTTGGTGGGTAAAATGTATTCTAAGATACATTCCTCCTAGCGAGTGAGTGGAAGGAACCACAAAGACACAGAGGACACAAAGACTGATCGATCATAATGTAAGTTAAACTTATCACACAAAGAATAAGAGAGCCGTAATCAGTAATCAGTAAACATTAAACAGTCAACAGTAATCAGTAAAAAGGCAGCTCCGAGCTTGTCGCTTAATACTATTCACTTAAAACTTAAAACTTAAAACTTAAAACTGATAACTGATAACTGATAACTGATTCTAGCTGGCTAATTTGAGATCGAAATTACTTTGTTTATTGCCTAATTGTCTGAGCCAACGATAATTATAAGCTAAAGCACCTCGCAGGGTGGGATAAACGGCATAATTAACGCCAAATTCTTGGCAAACTTCCGCTAAGATTGGGGCAATTTTGGGGTAGTGAATATGGCAAATTTGCGGGAAAAGATGGTGAACAACTTGATAATTTAATCCCCCTAAATACCAATTTAAAAAGGCATTTTTAGGGGCAAAATCTACAGTAGTTCGCACTTGAAAGATTGCCCATTCGTCTTCGATTTGGTTAGCTGCCGAGGGTTGAATAAATTCGGCGGGTTCCAAAACGTGAGCTAACATAAATACATGACAGGCAAGCACTCCATAGGTCATAAAAGCAATGAGAAAACCGATCGCTATTTCTAGGGGACTATAACCAACTAAGAGAGGAATGCCAATAAACCAAAAGAGATAAACAAGTTTTCCGCTCAATAAAACGAATAGATCGATCGGTTTAGGATTGGGAATTTTAATCTCGCCAAAACGATGACCAAAGAGGATAGAGCGCACATCGGAGAATGACCAATAGATAGGAATTATAGCGTAGAGAATCGGGATAAATAAATGTTGATAACGATGATACCATTTATGCTCGGCATGGGGAGTCATTCGCACCACACCATCGCCGTGAATTTCCACATCGTACCCTAAAACATTGGTGTAGGTATGATGGAGATAATTATGACGAAAACGCCAGAGATAACTGGAAGTACCGATGATATAATCGTAGCTCATGCCAAGGAGAGAATTAACCCATTTTTTACTAGAATAGCCGCCATGGTTAGCATCATGACCAATGCTAAAACCGATTCCTGCTAATCCTCCTCCTAAAACCATGCAACCGATAATTTTCAGCCACCAGATATCCGGACCAAAAAGCACAAATAGCCAAGCGGCAATTACCCAAGTTAAAATCGTGATCGTCTTCAGGTACATGGCAAAATTATCTCTGGTGGGGATGCCGTTTTCGGTAAAATAAGCATCAACCCGTTTATTCAATTCCTTTCTAAAACCCTGATTTTCGGTAAAAGTTACTCGCATTCCTAATTTTTGTCCTAGAAGTTGATATGACGGCTATTTGTGGCAGCTCAGAGTGAATTTATGGGTCTTGTACTGGTTTGCTAAGGCTGTCTCACTATAACTGATAATTTCTCATCAGTCCCTCATCTATTGTCAGAGAAAGAGGTGCGCTTGGCAAGGCAATCGCTCAATTTGTTTGCTACTCTTGCAGAAAATCCTCGGTTTTTACCTAATCAGATAGCAGATACCTGTAGCCGGTGATAGAAATGAGCGTTAGGTACTTTTATACTACTATTAAAGCGATTGAAGGCGATCGAGTTTTCTGGTGCGAAGTGCCACAATTAAGAAAATCGATCAATGCGATCGCTCGAAGCGTGGCCGATGATGAAGCGGTGTATTTTTATCTGTGGCAATGGTTACAGAATGATCCTAATAACCAATTAGTCAAGTCCCATTGGATGGTTTTCTTACAATATCGCTCCTGTATGGTAACTCAAAGGGTCTATAAAAATGTTGGCCATCGGATCGATGCTGATTATGAAACCCTCTTCTACTATTTGCTGAATTTGCTTGCCACGGCAATCACCAACAATCCTCGCAATTTTTACGGTAACTTTCAGGATAACAAGACCAAACCGGGATTTTTTCGCTTAATCTTAGAAAAATGGACAGATAAAAAATTGAGAAATACTCTCTATAATTTTCTGCGAGGAGAGTATAAAACGATTGGCAGGACTAATCTCGGTATAGTCAGTCTTTTTAGTGCGAATAAAATTCAAAAAGTTTTACGAACATCGGGTATCTTTAACGAGAATCATCTGCTAATATTTAACTGTTTTCGAGAGGTTAAAAAAGCTTCTCTTAGATCATTGGATAAGTGGCAAGAGGAGGATTGGCAACAGGTAATCGATCGCCTACAGCAGTTACAACCGCAAGTTATTCTCACCGTTGAGGAAGTGCAAGCAAAACTCAATCAAATAGGGGAGATAATGCGTAATCATATCGATCCTCCTTACTCTAAATTTGAGCCTAATAATTATGACGATAATAGCAATTACTTTTGGGAAAATATCCCCAGCAAGAAGCCAAGTAAAGATTTACTACAACAGCAAGAAATCCAGGAAGATATTAATAAGTTATTAATCACTCTTGAGGATGAAGTTAAACAGATTGCATATTGTTACTATCATCAAAAGATGACGCAAGCACAGATCGCTAATCGATTGGGAGTTCATTCATCTACTATTAGTCGAGAAATAACCCAATTATGTAAAAAAATTTATCAGCTACTCTGTGCAAGGGAAGGCAAAGATTGCCCTATTTTGTTAAATGAGATTCAATTAGAATCTCGGCAAAAACAAGAGATCGATGCTTATCTAAAATATTTTTGTCAGTCCTACTTAACTCAAATCTAATCTGTTAGGAGATACCATGAAAGTCAACCTCGATATTTTGCAACAAATTAACCCGAAATCCCTTTGGCTAACTTTTTCGGAAACAGAGATTAAACAAGCTCGATCGATTCTCGGTCAATACTCTAATCAAACCGCCAAAAATCAGGCTTTGATTAATTACTTGGTGCAAATATGCTTAAGCAATTGGCTGAAAGATAATCTTGATTGTTCCCTTCAAATAATACCTGAAAACCATCAGTATCTTTGGGAGTTTATTAACGGGTTTACTTGGCAAATTCAAGATAAAAAAGTGACTACTATTCCCAGTCAAGCGATTGACATTGAGGGATTGACAATAGAGCAAGAATGGGTTGATATTCCCGATTTAGCGGCAGATTTTTATCTAGGGGTGCAGGTAGATTTAGCAGAAAAATTTCTCAATATCTGGGGTTTTATATCCAGAAAAGATGTTAAAAATCTCGCAGAATACGATTCAATTTACCATCAATATTATTTAGATAGTGAGCAAATGATTGATGATTTAGATATTCTTTGGCAGAGTTGTTTAAAGGGAGAGAGTGAACAAGTAAAACTGGAATCTTTAGCAAATTTATCGCCAGCAACAGCAGAAAAATTAATTAAAAAGTTAGGTCAAGTTTCACCCTATTCTCCGAGATTAGATATTAGTTTTCAGCAGTGGTTAGCTTTGTTGAATAATCAGCAATGGCGAGAAAAAATTTATCAGCAGCGTTTAGAGGTAATCCCCACAAAACTGGGTCAATGGTTGCAGGGAATTATTACAGAGAAATGGCAGGAAATCCTCAGCACTATCGACAATTATCGTCCAATTAATCCAGGTTTTTTGTTGGCTGCTGAAAAAGTCAGCAGCCGAGAATCTCCAGCAGATATTCAGCGAGAAATTAGACAACTGTATGCTAGTCAAAAAGAGGTGGAATTTTCGGAACATTTAACCCCACAGGAAGCTTTAGCAAAACTGCAACATCAAACCCAAGATGAAACTATTCGCTGGCAAGCGGCCGAATATCTCTGGAATATTGATCCTCATTATCCTAATGCTGCTATCCGTAAAATGCTCGATGTGGGTAGTCAATTAATGGGTTATAAAATCGCTTTAATGGTGGGAGTTTTATCGACCAGTGACCAGAGAATTGCTGTCTTAATTCGTGCCTATGCCATGGACAATTTTGCCAAACTACCCCCCGGTTTATCTTTGCAAATTAGCGATGAAATAGGCCAATTAATCCCCAGTTTAGAAGCAATAGCAAGGGAGAAACCCTTAGATAGCTATCTGCAACTTTATTTTCTAGCTGATGCCGACGATCGCTTTAATGTTAACCTAAGTTTAGGGGATAGTAGCATTACCGAACAGTTTAGGATTTAATAGAGATAGCAGAAAATGTCAAGGGTAGAGACATGAGCAGAGTTGTGATTCTGAAAATTGGTGATGGCAGTTTTGAAACGGGATTTTCCGTCACTCTAGAAATTCGTGACAATCATCTCTTGATAGCACCTTTTACCGATGGTAAATTAGTCCCTAACCTTGACATTGCTGACGCTTTGCAAAATTATCGTCGAGCTTATTATCATTGGGTAAAAAGTCAACCCAGTTTAGGAATTACCGTTCCTCATAGCATGATCACCCATGCAGCGGTAGGTGATCCTAGAGACAACCTCAAAAAAGCCACTAAAACTTTAAAAGATAGCTTAAATGAATGGCTAAATTCCAGTTCTCTGAGTTCGATACAAAATCATATCTTGTTCCATATAGGTACTGAGTCAGAAGTAAGATTTTTTATCCAAACTACCCACTTTGATTTACAACAAATTCCCTGGGAGTCTTGGAATTTTTTACACAAATGGTTTCCCGATGTGGAAATTGCTCTTACTATCCAGATAGATCCCCCGAGAGAACGTACTTTTACTTATCCGATTAATGTTTTAGTAATTTTGGGCAATATTGACATCGAAAACAAGCATACTTCCCTGTGTTTATCCAGTTTGCAAACGGTACTAGGAAACCAAGATAAGGTTTCTATGCAAATATTAAGTCCTGGTTCAGACCCTCCTCTTTCAACGATAAATATTCACAATGAGTTGATCAAAAATCCATGGGATATTGTAGTTTATTTAGGTCATAGTCAAACCAGTAGTGACGGTCACGATGGAGTTTTTATCATTGATAATGATACGGCTTTATCTCCAGAACATAACTTAAGAAATTCCCTAGAAAAAGCTGTTAAAAAAGGCTTAAAACTTGTTATCTGTAATTCCTGCGATGGTTTAGGTATTGGCCGTCAGTTGGCTAATATCGGAGTACCCCATATTATTGTTATGAAAGAACCGATCGCCGTGCGGGTTGCTTTGAGATTTCTAGAAGTTTTTCTTCCCAATTTTCTTGGACATAAATCCCTACAAGAATCCTTAACAATCGCTCGACAAGACTTAAAATTACACGCATTTGCGGTGGATGCTGCTAGTTCTTCTTTGCTGCCTCGTTTGATAGAAAATCCTGAAGAACCACCGTTAATTTTACCTTTACCCCCTGAAAATACGGAGGAAAATCACCAAAATAATCATGAGCAAAGTTGGCCTTTACGTCTATCTAGTCGCTGGAAACAAGCTCTGTTATTTATTTTAAGTCTTCTGGTAACTTTATCAATTTTATATTGGGGAGGAGTATTTTCCGATGATGCTAGTAAATACCCAGAAATTAGCTTAGGTGAAGAAATATTATTAAAGACAAATCGACAAGATAACAGTCTTGAACGGGGAAGACAAGCTTTTAAAAACAAAGAATATAAACAAGCAATTCAGCTTTTTAAAAAATCCCTCGATCGCTTGCCCAATAATCCAGAGATTCGCATCTATTATAATAACGCTCGTGCGGCCTATCAAGACAGAAATCCCTTAAAAATTGCCACCAGTGTTCCTCTTGGTAATAATCCAGAAATTGCTCAGGAAATTTTACGAGGTATTGCTTTATTCCAACAGGAGTTAAACGATGAACAGGCCAAAAACCCCGATTTTCACTTTCTACAGTTAGTGGTCGCTAATGATAATAATAGCGCCGCAGATGCCAAAGATCGAGCCGAAAAATTTGTTAAAGATCCGTCAATTATAGCAGTGGTTGGTCATAATGCTTCTGCTGCTAGTGAAGCGGCCAAAGATATCTATGTACAAGGGAAAATTGTTGCCCTATCTCCCACCAGCTTTTCCTCGAAAATCTCCGGTAATGGCTATATATATAAAATGGTTCCCGATCTGGAAACTTTTGCCACAACCTTAAGTGAATACATCCGCAAACAAACTGACAAGCTAATTATCCAAAACCCCACTAATTTAATTTGTTACGATAATCGCTCTGGAGATAATTTTAACTTCGCTAAAAAATATAGAAACATTCTTCTCGGTCAGCAGTTTCAAAAAATTGTTAAAGATGAAGATTTTGACTGCAATATCGAACCAAAAATTAATTTAGGTGAACAAGAAATTTATCAAAAAATTGCTCAATATCAAGTAAATATTCTCATGGTTGCTCCCTATGTTAATGATCTGAAAAGAGCCGTCAGTATCTTTAAGCAACGTCCCGCAGAAAAGTTAAACTTAGTGATTTTAGGTTCCCCCACTTTTCAAAGTTATCTCACCCTTGCAGAAGGTAAACAAGGAGTAGAAAATTTAGTTATCACCGTGCCTTGGTATGATCTCAAACAAGATAATTATATCCAGAGTTTTTGGCAAAATAAGATCAATGTTTGGCGCACTCCCATGTCCTACGATGCGACCAAAGTTATCCTCACCGCTTTGCGACAGTTATACCAACAAGGACAAAAATTCGATCGAGAATTATTAAATCAAGTTTTAAGAAACGATTTTTCTATCGAAGGAATGACTGGCACTGTTAGATTCGATGAGAATGGTGTCCGCAACATGAACAATAATCCTGATGATCGCCGCTACTTGATTCTACAGGTCAAAAAGGGTCAATTTGTCCCCCTCGCTCCCATTTAATCTGCCGGTCCAGTCTAAACCTTCCTATCCTTGTCAAGACTTTTTACAAAAATTAACCTTACCCACTGCATCAAAGTTAGCCATCACTCCTAATTAACAGGTAACACCTCTAGGAGACAAACGGCATGAAATTGTTAAAAAAATTAACCCCAAAGGCCTTGATTTTTTGGCTGATCGGTGATAAGGCAGGAAATTCTCTCGTTGCGATCTGGAATTGGTTGTGGGGTATTCCCATCGAATCCGGCGGCAAAATTGCCGTAGAATCGGCCAAAGAATCCCTAGAATCGATGCAAAAATCCCTAGCGGAATTGACAGAATCGGTGGCGCAAGTAGTAGCAGCCCAGCAATCGGCCCAAGCACAATACGAGGCGAAAAAACAGGAACACACAAACTACTTGCAACAGGCTGTCACCGCTCAAAAAAAAGGTCTTCAAGAAGCAGCAAGACTAGCTATGGTTAAGGTTCTCTCCCTAGAAAAAATTCTACCCGCTATGAAAGATCGGGTCGATAATGCCGAAAAAGTGGTCATTGCTGCTAAGGAAAAACTTCGCCAAGAGCAGGAAAAAATCGAGCATTATAAATTAGAAATGAGCAACTTAAAAGCGATTAGTTCCATGAATGAGGCTTTAGGCAAAATAAACGAATTTGATAGTAGTCTCAACCTCAATAACTCCCGCGATCGCTTTGAGGATGCCAATGAAGCGATTAAAGACCGTTATCGAAAAGAAAACGCCTATAGTGAATTAAGCGAGAACTATAGCGAGAAATTAGCTCAAGAAATCGATTTCTTAAGCCTTGATGACGAAATTAACCGCCGTTTAGCTGAATTCAATCAGCAAAGTTAAGGAGTAAAGCAATGACAAAGACTGGCAAAAAAGCGGGTTTACCGCCAATTTCCTATGTTTTACTGGGGTTGATCGGTTGGTTTCTTTTTCCCCAAATATTGGCAATATTTGCCCCAAAAGCCGATAATAATCGCCGCATCAGTTACGGCAATCATCTCCTGATCAAAACTAATTCTAACACCACCAAAGAATCAGCGATCGCTGCCATTGCTCAAGGTGATCACCAAGAAGCAGAGCAACTCCTGCAAAAATCCCTCGCTCAACGTCCCAACGATCCCGAAAGCGTAATTTATCTCAGCAACCTGCAAACTGGCTCAAATCCCTTTAAAATCGCCGTTGTTGTGCCAGCTACAACTAATCCCAACGTCGCTCAGGAAATATTGCGAGGAGTCGCCAGCGCACAAACCCAGATCAATCAACAGGGAGGGATCAACGGCAGAAAACTGATGGTTATCGTGGTTAATGACGATAATCAGCCGCAGATATCGAAAGAGGTAGCCGGTGAATTAGTCAAAAATACCGATATTATCGCTGTTATCGGTCATAATGCCTCCGATGCCAGTTTAGCCGCCGCTCCCATCTACGAAAAAGGTGGTTTGGTGATGATTTCTCCCACCTCCCTGGCTAATAATCTCTCCGGTGCGGGAAATTATATCTTTCGTCTGGTGGCTTCTAACGGCAAAATTACGGAAAAATTAGCAAATTACATAGTAAATACTGCTAAAGTCCGGAAAATTGCTTTTTGCTACGATTCTCAAGCTCCTGATAATATTTCCTTTAAAGATGAGTTGATGGCTAATGTGGCGAAAAAAGGCGGTCAAATTGTGCCGATTGTCTGCGATCTGAGTGTACCCAATTTTAAGGCCGATCAAGCCCTTAATCAGGCGATTTCTGGGGGTGCTAACGGCCTATTTGTCGTCGCTCATATTGATCGTCTCGATCCCGTTTTTGAGGTTATTCGCTCCAATCGTCAGCGTTTGCCTCTGTTTAGTAGTCCCACCCTCTACAATATTCGCACCCTCGAAGATGGCGGCAAAAACGCCCAAGGTTTAACCCTTGCCGCACCCTGGCACCCCTCGGTTAACCAGACTTTTGCCAATCTTATGCAGGAACAGTGGCGCGGTCCAGTTAGTTGGCGCACAGCCACCAGTTTTGACGCTACACGGGTGATTATTGCCGGTTTAAGGGAAAATACCCATCGTCAGGGCCTACAATCCCAGCTGCGCTCCGGCAATTTTCATCAAACAGGGGCCACCGGAAAAATTAGCTTTGATCCCAATACTGGCGATCGCATTGGTCAACCGGTCTTAATTCAAGTGCGATCGACTCCCTCCGGTGAGCAGTTTGTCCCTTTGCCTTGAAAAGTCCCCAGTCCACAAAAGTTGGGAGAGTTGCCAACTCTCCCCCCCAAAAAATCTCAAAAATTACAATTATTTCAATGTTCAACCCTGAGCAAGAAATGAATGGCTAATATGTTAAAATATGCCTAGATATTTGTAAACTTTTTCCTTTGTATGGATATCGTTATTATCGAAGATGAAATTGAAATCGCCCATTTGATTCAGCAAACTTTAGAGCGGGAGTCCTTTACTTGTCATCTGGCTTATAATGGTAGGGTAGGACTAGAACTATTTTATCAAAAGCAACCAGAATTAGTGATTTTAGATTTAATGTTACCCGAATTAGACGGACTGGAATTGTGTGCTAGAATTCGCCAAAAACCGGGGACAAAAGACCCCTATATTTTAATGTTAACCGCTAGGGGAGAAGAAATCGATCGCATTATCGGTCTATCTACGGGAGCCGACGATTATATGGTCAAACCCTTTAGTCCCCGGGAATTAACCGCTCGCGTAAGGGCATTATTAAGACGTAGTTTAAGACACGATAGTCAACCCCAGCAACTCCATCGCAGCCGTCATTTTCTGATCGACTTAGATCAACATTCTGCTCTTCGTAAATTGGAGGGAATGCCGGAGGAAACCCTCGATTTAACCACCTTAGAATTTAATTTATTAGCTACCTTTGTCAGTTATCCCAATCGCGTCTGGAGTCGCACCCAATTAATCGATAATCTCTGGGGAAATGATTTTTTTGGCGATGAAAGGGTAGTAGATACCCATATCCGACGCTTACGCAAAAAAGTAGAACCCGATCCTGCTAATCCGATCTTTATCAAAACTGTAGTCGGTGTCGGTTATAAATTTGAGGATGACATTATTTAGGGTCTGCTGAAAAAGTTTGTTGGTGGGGTTAGGAGTCGGTCGGCAGTATTCAGGAGATAGGAGATGGCTTTTATTTATTCTCCCCATTTCCCCTCTCCCCACTTCATAATTCATAATTCATAATTCATAATTTCCCCTCCCCACACCCCACACCCCACACCCAACCCCAATAAAAAATTCTCCTTAAGGGCATTTAAGCAGTCTGATGCAATAATCTGAGTAAAACAAGGGTTAGCTCAAAAACCTATTTCGGATGGCATCTGCTTTTTGTGAATCCAACCCTAAAGCAGATGCTTTGGCTTCCGCAGAACTCATAAAAGCCTCTGGGGGAACATTCAGATTTGATAAGTCACCGAGATATTTTTCATATTCGACTTCTTGAGGAGTGAGAGGAGGCGGAGATGGGTTGATAAACTTATTCCAGATAGCCTCTGCTTTTTGCCCATCTAGCTGTAATTCAGAAGCTTTGGAGCGAGCGGCACTGATAAATGCGTCCAGAGGTACTTTGAGATTCCATAGTTGAGCGAGATATTGTTCGTATTTTTCGTAGCCAGAGTCAATCTCAAAACCTAGAACTGGATTAGATGAAGAGGTACTCTCTTGTTGACGTTCAGTTTTAGTAGGCGATTGAGCATCAGAAGAAGGAGAGGGTTTCAATCGATTAGCGGTACTGAATTCACGAATAATATTTCTTTCTCGTAAATATCTGGGATTATCTTCTGCTCCCTGTCTGCGAAAATCAGACAACCGTTTTTGAAGATATGATTCTAATTTTTCTTGGATTTGCTGCTTTTGGGCTGGTGTTTCCGCTGTATAGATTAATTCATCAAGTTGGCGTTTTAATTCCTCTTTATCATTGCGACAATCAGGAAGTTGTAAAACCTGAACTGCATCTTCCCAATTAGCAGCCAGGGTCACTTTTTCTTGTTCTCCGTGAACTTCTATTGTGTAACGAATAACACGCTGATTGTTACTCTGGTTAATCTCATCGAGCAAAATTTCTAAAGCTCGATAAATTACTACTAATTCTTCTATTTGAGAGTCGGGGGGGATAAAGTCCCAAAAAACGAGATCCTTTTGAATATGAACCGAAGGAGGAAGATCAGCCCTTTGCCCTCGTAGTCTTTTTCGTTCGGCTTCAATACGTTGCCCTCGCCAGAGTTGATATGACTCGCGCATTTTATCCATTCCTTGAATACACCGCAGGGAAAATCCTCCCACTTCATGAATGGCTAAAATTTTGTGGCGTTCTTTTTCTGTCAGGGGTGCGATCGCTTGCTGCTCATTAAAATATATCCTTAAAATATCAGCTTGTTTTCTTGCTCCTGGCTCTTGGGGATTATCACCTCCTAGCAAACCAGCTTTTGCAAAATCAATATAGTCAAATCCAGAGTTTTGAGGAATATTTTGGTCTAATCTTACTAGAGGTTTCGATTGTTCAAACAACTCCTGAATCTTAGCTTTCTGCTCTAATTCGTCGGGATAATCTTGCATAAAGCAAGTACAAGCATCCATATTTTGGACAAGCCTTGTATTATTCCCAGCATTTTTGATAGTAGTCTGCGTCTGCTGATAAACAATTTGAGCAAAATCAGGATATTGAATGTCTTTAATTTTCTCAATATCAAAAAGACGGAAATAAGCGTTAGCAGGTCTATCTTCTACCCATAAAGAACTGCTGTTTGCCAGAACTATTTCTGTCAATCTTTCGCACAATACATTTAAACCGTTTTGCGCCGCAACCTTGAGGTTTATCTCGTTTGTATTGACTACGTTAGCGAGAAAATCTTCGTACCATTCGTTGAGTTCCTGACGTTTAAACAATTTAATTCCAACAATTTCTAAAGCATCTGCTTGGTTCATAAAATTTTTAGCTTGAGTGTCAGATTCAATTTTTAACCGTTCGATCCGAGTTTGCCATTTATTAAACTGTCTTTCGAGTTGATTAATATATTCTTTCATGCGACGGAGAACTTCAACTGCTAAAATTCTTGATTTTCTTTCCAAGAAAGCATTTAAATTCTGTCCTAAGTATTTTAAAATATCGTCACATTCTTTATTCATTTGCGATTCTTTTTGCAATCCCCAACGATCTCTCAATTCGTTCATTCGAGATAAACTAGCCTCATACTGCTTACGAGCCTCTTCCTCGATGACTAGCCAATTCTTCTCTGCTTCTTTGGAAAGTCTTTCAATATCAGCATCAAAGCTGCGCTTAATTTCCTCAATTTTTAGCTGAACAAATTTGGGTCCTAAATTACGATCTGCTAAGTTGGCGTATATTTGTTCTCGAAGTTCAGTTTCGGCTTTTTTAATTACCATTGCTTGATTATCATACATCACGCGCAAGTAATCACCATGAGTCCTTTTGTCTGGTGATGAATCATCAAAATGGCGCTTGTAATCCTCAACTTGAGGACGGAGATATTGATCAATAAAGTTAACAATCTTACCTTTTTCCTTAGAAAAGAAACCAACAATTCCTTCCTGGGAACATTGCAATTGGTTATTAGTAATGATGTCTTGACGTAATTGACTTAGCCAAGTTTGTACAACTGCTTGATAAGGGAAAGATTGATCTTTAGCGCGTAAAATTGCTTTACGAAGTTCATCTCTTAAAAGATTAATTTCTCGCAATTGCGAAGTAATCACTGTTTCAGGTTGTGCTGGCAATTTAATTTCAGAATTTTGCCACCACTTGTATAAATCAGTTGCTAGTCGAGAAGCTAGATAGGAGCGAATATGATGAATAGGAACTTCAATGCTGGCTAAACCAAAACTCATGAAATTACGAGGATAGCTACGTCCAATTGGAGGTTTATCGTTGCTCCCCGAAGCTGCTCGTTTGATATTATCTCGAATTGAGCGTTTATAAGGTGAAAAATCTGAAACTAAATCTAAAAAGATGTTTTGAGCCATCACTTCTCTGACTTGATCTAAGCTCAGATTCACGCCAGATCCATTAGTTGAACCTATCAGATAAGTATAATCATAGGGAGCTTGATCGTTTTCAATACGAGAACCTTCATTTGGTGCGTAACGAACACTAAATCTGGTTTTTGGATCGTCGCCTCGATCAGAAAAATAGTTTAATTCTGCTAAAGCAGCATAACCGTTACAGTGAACTTTGTCATTAGAATTGACATTACTAAAAGCATCAGGAGTGCAAATAATTGCTGTCAGGTCTCCTTTTTCTCCTTGTTCTTTTTCTTTTCTACCAAATAACCAGTTTTGCAGAGAATATCCCAGATCGATTAACATTCCACTGCCTGTTCCTCCAGCAATTGAACAAGCTACAAAAACATTTAGTTCAGACTTGACTTTTAATTGATAGTTTTCTTGCATGAATGATATATGTTCACTTTTGCGAATCTCTTTTTTTAGTCTTTGACAAGCGGCTCCAATCTTGTCACGATTAAAAAAGAAGGAAAAGCGCCCACAAGCTCGAATCTGCCCAGCACCTTCTTGCGAGGCTAATAACTGGGGATTACTTATGAGTTCAGGAGGCAGCCACTCATGATACCAGTCCCATCCACTGGGATCTTGGACAATTTTTTGAACTTCTGGAAGCGTAACTTTTGAATAGTATTTTTCTCCTTCTTCTAAAGGAGGACCAATCATCAGAGGATTTGAAGGTTTATAACCCGAATCAGTATCAATATATAAAAATTCAACAATGGGAAAATTTTTTAAACTGCCATAGGATTCAGTAATTAAACGACGAACTCGCAAAATTACTTCTAATCCGGTTCCCCCTACTCCAATAACTAAAGTAGGAACAATATCTTTTCTATCTGTTTGGGTAACGCTATACATAATGTTCTCCGTCATTAATAAAAGTTGGTAACTCTAACATTCACTCCAGAAAGGAAAGCCTATCCTCAAAAGGATAAAAACTGTCCAAAATAGGGCATTGCATAAGGCAATTCTTCCCGTCCAATCAAAAGGCATTTTTCTATAGTTTTGCAGAAATCGATCTATAGGTAGTACCAACATCCACATCAAGGAAATGAAAGCTGCTCCTAGAAAAAAATTGACTTGCTTGGAATTAGAACTAAATTTTTTACGAAAATCTTCGCTGACTAACTTTTGGATATTAGAAACGTTAGCGAGTAAAGCAATACCGCCAGTTTTTGAGGAAATATCTGCTAAATTGGTGGGAATGTTTTGCCCTATAATCAGAAAATTAAGCCGAACATCATTATTGACAGTTTGAGAAATCAAGTTTTCCTCCAATTCAGTCTGACCGTCGGTAATAATTAACATTTCTTTGCATCTTCCAACTTGGAGTTTGAGCGATTCTAGTCCTTTTTCTACAGCTATATTTAAGTTCGTTCCACCTCCAATCAGAGAAGCTATACTAGGTTGCACGACTCGATCTAAAGACTGCTCGATTTCTCTGGGGTTATTAGAGAAGTTTTGGGTAATAGGAATTACTTGATCGGCAAACCCATACAAAGATAGCAGAATAGGGTTTTCTGCTCTAGCATTTTGGCGAGCGTACTCTTTAACCGCTTCGATTTCTGCAGCCATAATTGTTCCTGTTCCTCGAAAAATATTCGTTGATTGATAGGTGCTTGAACTCAGATCGAGCATTATTTGTACTGATACACTTGGAGGAAACCATTTAAGAGAGCTAGTTAATAAAGCAAGAATCAGAAACAATCCTGTCAAAATGGCTGGGATTTGAAAATAGGGATAACGCCAAACAGGTTGAGGAGTGTGTAAAATCATTTGTTATTGAATTAATTGAAATCCGTAATCAACATTTGGGGGCCGATTAGGAGCCCCTTTGGTGACTTTGACCAACATTGATTCTTCTTGTCGTTCTCCTTGAGCATTAAATTGAAGCTGCTGTCCAGAGGTTTCTGAAGCTGGTAGATTAGTTGCTTTTAAGTCTTGTAAGACACTAGCGCGAGTCGGATTTTCAGACAAGGCTTTAAGCAGTGCGATAGTCGCATCAAAACTACTTGCTGTTCGCCAGTTAATAGCTCCACCCCAACGCTGATATGCAGCTTGGGCATAGGGTTGATTATTGGCAACCCAAGGAACCGCTATGATTAGACCCTCTATAGCATTTCCCCCACTTGTGAGGATATCAGAACCATACAGTGAATTTCCTCCCAAAAGCTGAAACTTCGTTCCAGGGACTTGAGCATTAGCTTGGGCGAGAGAAATAGCATTGGAAATGTTACTAGGGTCTGGAAACAAGATGATCGCAGTGACTTGATTGCGAAGGGATTGTATTTCTTGCTTAACATCTAAATTTTGTCGAGTTAGATCGATCGCCGTGTAGACTTCACCTCCTAATTGCTTAAAGGCGTTTTCAAAAACCTCAAATAAGTTCTTGCTAAATGGGCTATTGGGATCGTAGAAAACTGCTATCTTTTGAACCGACAGTTTATTTTTAGCGTACTCTGCTAGTATTTTTACGCTCTCTCCGTCTGAAGGCACCGTTCTCAAGAAAACATTACCCGATAGATAATCACTGGTACTGGTTGGTGAAATCATGGCTAGTCCTACCTTTTCGTATTCAGGAAGGGCTGCTTGACTTGCTTTGCTAGAGTTATGCCCAATCACTCCTAAGACATTCGGGTTATTAGCCAGATTTTGAGCAATCATTTGCGCTCTTGCCGGTTCATTACCATCATTAGCGATCATTATCTCGACTAAACGCCCCCCTGCTCCTCCTGCGTCGTTAAAGCGAGTTTGAGCATCAGCCATTCCGCGTAACATATCTTGGGCAATATTCAATCGATTATCGATAGGAACGACAGTTGCCACAACTAAAGGAGAGCCTTTAAGACGTGCTTTGGCATTGTTGAGGTAAATTTGTACTTCTGGATCGTTGCGATTTCCTAAAACTGCTTTCTCGAACTGAGTAACTGCCTCAGCAAAATTCCCTGCTATAAATGCTTCTACGCCTCGATCTCGAAAGGGATTGGCTTGTGTTCTATTTAAGGTGCGCTCACCAGCACTGATCCAAGTGGGGTCAAAGGTAGTTGGAGTAGGGGAAGGAGAAATGCTAGGGGTTGGAGATGAAATACTAGGGATAGGGTTAGATCCCCCACCACCAGTAATTATATCTTTTAAAAAAACTCCACCCACACCCAATGCGCTTAACAATAATAATGCTGCCCCTATTATGATAGGGTTGACTGGTGGTATAGGACCTTTCCCTTTCTCGGGTAAAGTTGCTTTTCCGTCTTGCCCACGAACCATTGGACATCCAGGGAAAGAGCAGGTATCTCCCCAATTCTCGATTTCATCGTGTGTTTTACCTGAATGTCCTGTACAAGTCCAAGATTGTGGAGAAGTATTTGTCATGATGAAGTTGCTACCCCCTGATCTCAAGGTGATTAGTTTGGCAACATTGCTTGGTAGTGTATGTAATTCTGTTAAAGTGGGCAAGGTAAAATCAGAAAAAAGGACTGAAGACCTTGGGGAGACCACGGTTAAGCCTCGTCCTGCCCAACCCACGATTCAACTTCATCTGTACACATACTGCTACCGTAATTGTACAGGAGAGCATCCCATAATTACAATAAGCAGAAGTGCTTAGAACGCTTAGAACTAACGGTTCGCTCATTTTCTACCGATAGTGTTCTTTAGGTGATTTCTGAGAAGGAAGGTACCGCTCCGTGACATATGTTTGTCTTCTGAGAAACGAACTCAGATTGGCGATACATTTATTCTAGACAAAGAGGTGCAACAGGTTCCCACCCATCTTAGCGGTTTTTAGCCTCTTCAAATGATCTTTTTTCTAAAGCTGAATATGGCTGTAACTTTTATTCAATCAGGCATCGGAAATTCCGATTTATGCAAGAGGTCTAATGACAGGGAAGAAAGACACGGTATTGAATTTCCTCTCCTTGCTGCCTTCCAGTGGTTTAGCTTGTAACAAAAATGTCTCCCTATGTCCTATCCCCAATAAAAAATTCCCCCTAAAGGCATTTAAGCAGTCTTTAACCCTTATGTGCTACAATTTTTGAAGATTTTGCCATTCATTTAGGTTCAATCAGGAATCACAGCCTTTTCAGGGAAATTTTATGACAAGTAACTACGGCGCGGAACAGATACAAGTTCTCGAAGGGTTAGAACCAGTCAGGAAGCGGCCGGGGATGTATATCGGTACGACCGGGCCGCGGGGACTACATCATTTAGTCTATGAAGTGGTGGACAACTCGATCGATGAGGCCCTAGCGGGTTACTGTACTCATATCGAAGTGGATATCAAGGCCGATGGTTCCGTCAGCGTCACCGACGATGGCCGGGGTATTCCCACCGATGTTCACCCCACCACGGGCAAATCTGCCCTCGAAACCGTTCTCACTATACTTCATGCCGGCGGTAAATTTGGCAGTGGTGGTTATAAAGTGTCGGGAGGGTTACACGGAGTCGGGATTTCCGTCGTTAATGCCCTTTCTGCATGGGTCGATGTCACCGTCTGGCGCGATCATAAAGTACATACCCAACGCTACGAAAGAGGTATCCCCGTCACAGAATTGGTCAGCAGTCCCAGTCAAGAGGAAAAAACGGGAACTAGGGTTAATTTCCTGCCGGACACCGAAATTTTTAGCCAAGGCATCGAATTTGATTACAGTACCCTCTCCGGACGTTTACGAGAACTAGCCTACTTAAATGCCGGTGTTAAAATCACCTTTAGCGATTACCGTCCCGAAGAACCCCACATCGAAACCTATTGTTATGAGGGGGGTATTAAAGAATACGTCGCCTATATGTGTCGGGAAAAAGAAACCCTGCACAAAGATATTATCTATGTATCGGGGGAAAAGAACGGAATTAATATCGAAGTGGCGTTTCAGTGGTGTATAGATGCCTATAGCGACAATATTCTCGGTTTTGCTAATAATATCCGCACCATTGACGGGGGAACCCATCTAGAAGGATTAAAGGCAGTTCTGACTCGTACTTTAAATAATGTTGCTCGTAAACGCAATAAAATTAAAGAAAACGAGCCTAATCTAGCGGGGGAAAACGTCCGCGAGGGTTTAACCGCCGTTATTTCCGTAAAAGTCCCCGAACCGGAATTCGAGGGACAAACCAAGACCAAATTGGGTAACACCGAAGTCCGGGGTATTGTTGATTCCCTGGTTGGGGAAACTCTCAACGAATACCTAGAACAAAATCCCCAAGTGGCCGACACGATTATCGAAAAAGCAGTACAAGCGTACAAGGCGGCGGAAGCGGCCCGTCGGGCCCGGGACTTAGTACGACGGAAATCGGTCTTGGAATCCTCACCTTTACCGGGTAAATTGGCTGATTGTAGCGAAAGAGACCCAGAAAGGTCAGAAATTTACATCGTTGAAGGTGACAGCGCCGGTGGAAGTGCCAAACAAGGGCGCGATCGTCGTTTTCAAGCGATTCTACCTCTGCGGGGAAAAATCCTCAATATCGAAAAAACCGATGATGCCAAAATCTACAAAAATACGGAAATTCAATCCTTAATTACCGCCCTCGGTTTAGGAATTAAAGGAGAAGATTTCGACCCCTCACAATTGCGCTATCATCGCATTGTTTTAATGACTGACGCTGATGTGGATGGCGCACACATCCGAACTTTGTTGTTAACTTTCTTCTATCGTTATCAGAAGAACTTAATTGACCAAGGTTATGTATATATCGCCTGTCCTCCTCTCTATAAATTGGAACGCGGTAAAAATCATTCCTACTGCTATAGCGATCGAGAATTACAGCAAAAGATAGCGGAATTTCCCTCCAATGCTAACTACACGATCCAACGTTTTAAAGGGTTAGGAGAAATGATGCCCCAACAACTTTGGGATACTACCATGAATCCCGAAACTCGCACTTTAAAACGGGTGGAAATCGAAGACGCAGCCAAAGCAGAGGAATTATTTACCATTCTTATGGGCGATCGAGTTGCCCCCCGGCGAGAATTTATCGAAACCCACGGACCGCGTTTAAATCTTACGGATTTGGACATTTAAACGGTAACTTTGGGCTGTGTTAGTCTAGGCTAATACAGCCCCCGATAAAATCCCCAAATCCAGTTACTAATCGGAGGGTTAGGGATTCAAGGAAACTGGGGTGCATTCCACGACTTCATCGAAAAAATCAGCCGGCAGCGGTGGATTATCGGAGTCTTCTAGGGCGTTTTTGGCAATTTCCGCCTCGCTCATCCCTTTAACTTTCTTCCAGTCTGTTTTGCCTTTCAACTTCGCCCACTGTTCGCGGGTGACTCTGGTAATATGTTCTTCGTTCACGGTTGTTAGCCCTCCTAGCACTAATTATTCGACGAACCGAGCCACGCCATGTATAAACCACCACCAAAACGATATTATCGATTGTACCCACTAGAATCACTCGAATTTCGCCGTAATTCTGACGGTTATCCACGCGCTCGATTATCGGCCCGCTAAAAATCGCTTCCAGGTCGGCGAAATCTATGCCGTCTTTTTCTATATTAGCCTGACGCTTATTTTCATCCCACTCGAAAAGTTGCGGGGTCGTCATTATCGATAGTCGATCGCCTATAATCCGATTTTAAACTAACTTTTTGACAGCTGCTACTAACTGCTCGATTTCTGAGGGCAAAGTGAAATAGTGGACACAGGCACGCACACAGAGGGGGTCGAGGAGAGTTCGCAGTAAAAACCCTTGTTTTTCTAGCTGTTGCACTAACTTTTGTGGGGTGATGGCCGAGTCAATTTGAAAGGAAACTAAACCGGATTCCGGCGGAGAATTTTTTAAACATTTCACCCCTTTAATCGTCTTTAATTCTTCCCAGAGATAAGCCGCTAATTGACAAATCTTTTCGTATCTTTGTCCCCCATCACCCCAGGCGTTATGTACCGCAATAGTTGCCCTTAAACCCTCAAATTGGGGATAGGCAGAAGTGGCCACTTCAAAGCGTCTGGCATCCGGTTTCCAACCGATAGGCTGTCCTCGGTTATCTGTTTCAATGCCGCGCCAACCGATAAAAGTGGGCTGCAAACTAGGGAAAATTTCGGGACGAATATACAATCCTCCCACACCAGCCGGTCCACACCACCATTTATGACCCGTAAAAGCATAACAATCGGCGGCAGTAGCGCTTAAATCCAAGGGCAAACAACCCACGGATTGGGCAGCATCCACCACCACTAAAACGGGTTTTTCGGTGACAGAATTATCATGACAAAGTTGTGAGATTTCCTTGAGGGGTAAAACCTGTCCGGTATTCCACAAAACGTGACTAACCACCAAAACCCTAGTTTTTGGACGTAGATGAGCGGAAATGACTTCTATCGGGTTGCCACCGTTTAAAGTTTCCCGAATAGGACAAGTGGAGATTTCCAGATGATAACGACGGGCAATTTCTTGAACCGTGGCGATAATTCCGGGGTGTTCACAATCGGTTAGTAAAATATGTTCCCCCGCTTGCCAATCAACTCCCCAGAGAGCGATATTACAGCCTACAGTGACATCCTCGGTGATAGAGAGGGTGCTGGGGCTGATTCCCAACTCCTGAGCCATTTCTTGCCTGAGAAGTTCCGTTTTTCCGGTAATCCAATCGTTTACCCGTCCTGAAAAAGGCCCCTTTTGTTGGAGAAAATTATGGGCATCGATAATCGCCTCTAATCCCGCCTTGGGCAAGGTTCCCTGACCACCGAAATTAAAGTAAACTTTATTGCT
Source organism: Microcystis sp. M53598_WE2 (assembly GCF_030067735.1). Taxonomy (NCBI): domain Bacteria; kingdom Bacillati; phylum Cyanobacteriota; class Cyanophyceae; order Chroococcales; family Microcystaceae; genus Microcystis; species Microcystis sp. M53598_WE2. Next base: position 25,844 of record NZ_JASJFE010000041.1, read on the forward strand.
AAGTCCCCGAAATTCCTGTCTTTGTTCGGCTAAATCCGGTTTACTAACGGCGTAATCGAGGCTATTTTCGTCTAAATTCTGCATAAGCGAGAAGATGGGGGGTCAGTTATCAGTTATCAGTTATCAGTTATCAGTTATCAGTCACAAGGTGTTGGGTTTTGGGGTTTTAGGGTTTTAGTTGAATTCCCCATTTCCCCACTTCCCCACTTCCCCACTTCCTGACGACCGACGACCGACGGCTGAATTCTATCGACGGATTAAGTCGCAATTGTCACAATAGTATTAGAGTAGAGGAAACACACTTGGGAATGTTTCCTTTTTTTAAGTTTATTATTTTTTACCTTACTTCACT